>NZ_BLAY01000058.1 GCF_020521235.1 Microseira wollei NIES-4236
CAACAACCAAGGGCATCCATAGACTTTGCCCCTAACTCGAAGGTTTTAGGACGCCCTGCCCCAAAAACCAAGGGCATCAATAGACTTTGCCTTTAACTCGAAGGTTTTAGGACGCCGTGCCCCAAAATAGGCGTTTTCCATCCCGTCAACGATCCTGGTAGGGAACATCAATAGACTTTGCCCCTAACTCGAAGGTTGGAGAACGCCGTGCCCCAAAAACCAACTGCATCGCACCCAATGGAAAACCGCTCTAAACAGGGGTTGGGGGGGTGAGCTTTTTTAAACCAAGATTACATCACCGATGCAGCTGCGGAAGATCCTCAACATATCTTGTAGTCTGTATTTGGCGCACTTTCAGAAAAAAATTCCCCACTCAATCATGTCATCGCTACAAAAACTAGCCAGAAGAAATTCCCTGGCGCGTCGGAACCTGTGGTTTGAAAGATTGATGGCGATCGCAGCCACCGCTAACTTAGGTTTGCTACTATTTGACCTAAGTTACATACCACTGCGCGACTTCTGGCTACACCGCACCCTACAGGTTTTGGACTTAAAAATACAAATTCCCCTGCCTCCCATTACAAAATGGTACGATCCGCTCAAAGGCATCGAACCTTATCGAGAAACACAAGCATATCTTAAAACAGTAGATCGGTTACAAGCACAGTTGAAAGCACCCAATGCCTTGCAGTCGCCCCAGGTAGAACAAACGCTGCAAGAACTGCGTCGCCAAAGCAGCGAAATGATCGATACAAATCCGTTTCAGATAGCGAACAAAAGCGGCATCCTGGAAAAAATTAAAAATCGGATGCGCGATCGCCTCGACCGAGAATCCGCCCGCCAGTCTTTCAGAATATTTTGGACTCAAGATCATTTCTCGAAGTTTGGGACGCAACAGGAACTCGAATTTTTTAACAACCAAATCCGTCCTTTAATCGAAACTAACTATTTTCGTCAGCTCGGGGAAAACAGCGAATTTGTTGACCTCTTCTTTTGGAGAATCGACCAGTGGTTTGCCCTCTTGTTTGGCTTAGAATTTTTAGCGCGTACCTTATATATCAGCCGCCGCTATACAGGCGTCAAATGGACAGATGCCATGCTGTGGCGCTGGTATGACCTATTCTTAATCTTACCGATTTACTGGGTACAACCCTGGATGGGATTGCTGCGAGTTATCCCGGTAATGATACGCCTTGACGACGCAAAATTAATCAACCTGGAACGGATACGCGATCAAATCAACCGGGGGGTAGTTGCCAATTTCGCCGAAGAAATCACCGAAGTTGTAGTTGTTCAAGTAATAGACCAAATGCAGGGGTCAATTAAACGGGGTGAAATATCCCGGTGGTTGACGCAATCGGAAAATCGGCCTTACATCGATCTCAACAATACTAACGAAGTCGAAGCGATCGCCGACATCCTCACCAAACTCGTCGTCTACCGCATAGTCCCCAAAATCCAGCCCGATATCGAAGCCATCCTGCGCCACAATATCGAAAGCATCCTCAGCAACTTGCCCGCTTACCGCAGTTTACAAGGTATACCGGGTTTAGGCAGCGTCCCGACGCAGCTAACCGATAAATTAGTTACGGAGATATCCCAAGCACTTTACGAAGCTCTCAAAGGGGGCGTAGAAGACCCAGTGAGTGCTAAACTAACCGCGCAACTGGTACAACACTTAGGGGAAGCGATCGCATCGGAAGCCAAAAACCAACATACCCTAGACCGACTGCAAAGCCTGCTTGTAGACATGCTCGAAGAAATTAAAATTAATTACGTCGAGCGCTTATCTCAAGAAGACGTAGAAGCAGTCCTAGAACAGACTCTCAAACTGCGTCAGAGCGCCCATGCCGACGAAGAAAAGCGAATTACCCCTTCAAAACTCGTTTGAGTCGCGCTCGCGCCTGCTGCCCTTTTGGGTGGCAATCCGAACAGCGTCCCCTGGTCAAAACCGATCTGGCCTATCGTGGGTAGGTTAGGATAGACAAAGCGGTGGTAGCCTTTGCTTTTTAACCCGCAGCGCAAACCCGACGCGGCGAATTTATTCGCCGTCAATGCCTGCTAAAATAGGATAGTTAGGTTGGGATCGCCAAAAAATTGGGTCTAAAGCCTCGTCCTTCTAGGACGACTTTATCCACAACTTCTGCTATAATTTAGTTGGTTTCAGGTAGGATATCCGCCAAAACTTGCCCGAAAAATATGGCGCAAACAGTGCCACAAGACAGGTGGGAAAATAGATTTGACCACGAGCAACGATAACTCGTTAAACAGTGCAGTAAGTCAAGATCCAGACTGAACGATCTGAGAAAAAACAATTTGGAGTAATCCAGATAGCGTAGGGCATACGCAAATCTCTTCGGAAATGGAGAAAAGGCTCAGAGATCCAACCATAAGTGGGAGTCTAGATAGCAAGTGATATTCTAGTGTTCTCGGTTGGGACATAATCGTGTAAGACCTAAGTAGGAGCAAATCGAACGGGCAGCGATTAGCTTGGGAACCTAAATGTTTGAGGTGAGGAATATCCTCACTTCAGGCAGGAGAGGATGTCAAAGGTATGGTGGTAGGTACTTCACAATCCCCAATCGTTTAGGTGGGGGAGTGTCAAGTTTCTGGGAAAGGAAGTGGGTGTAGCCCACTTTTTTTATTGCAGTTGTTTCGTAAATTAAACATTGTAACAGGACAATGGCTCATCCTCTGATACCACAAATTATTGACTTGGCAACCGCCGTTGCCGAAGGTTTAGGATTGGAGGTGGTAGGAGCTGTATTTCAGACAAATCAATCACCGCCAGTCCTGCGCGTGGACATCCGCAACCCCGAACAAGATACGAGTTTGGATGACTGCGAGCGGATGAGTCGAGCCTTAGAAGCCGCGCTCGATGCCACAGATATTATCCCCGATGCGTATATCCTGGAGATCTCAAGTCCGGGAATTTCGCGCCACCTGAGTTCAGACCGAGAGTTTATATCTTTCAAAGGATTTCCCGTTCTGATCGAGACGACTGAACCCTACGAAGGTAAAAAATCCTGGCAAGGGAAACTGCTAAAACGGGACGAAGAAGCGGTTTATATCAATCAAAAAGGTCGATCGATCGCGATTCCCCGCTCCTTGATTACCAGGGTGCAACTAGAAGAACAAAGCTAACAGTCAGCCGTCAGGGGATAGGGACTGTTGGCAATTGTGCCAATCGAGGCAGAGCAGCTAAATCCGGTGGTTGTATTTACTATTGCCAACAGCCGCGAAACAACTACTCAAAACTGAAAACTGACAACTGAGTAATAACAAAAGGAGGTTTGTGCCTATGACAATGGTTAGTTTACCAGGACTTAAAGACCTGATCGACAGCATCAGTCGCGAACGAAATTTACCCAGACATGCCGTCCAAGCAGCGTTGCGAGAAGCTCTCTTAAAAGGATACGAACGCTACCGGCGCACCCAAAACCTAGAAAAGCGCCATTATGACGACAACTACTTCGATAATTTAGAAGTCGAACTAAATGTAGACGAAGAAGGCTTTCGCATCCTCGCCACCAAAACCATCGTCGAAAAAGTCAGCAACACCGACCAGGAAATTGGCCTCGACGAAGTTCAATTAGTCGCCGCTGAAGCCCAAGTAGGCGATACGGTTGTCTTAGACATTACACCCGACCAAGGGGAATTTGGTCGCATGGCGGCGATTCAAACCAAACAGGTACTGTCGCAAAAACTGCGCGACCAGCAGCGCAAAATGATTCAAGAAGAATTCCAAGATCTGGAAGGAAGCGTCTTGGAAGCTCGGGTGCTGCGGTTTGAGCGGCAATCCGTCATCATGGCTGTTACCAGCGGCTTGAATCAGCCAGAAGTTGAAGCTGAATTACCCAAGCGCGAACAATTACCCAACGATAACTATCGCGCCAATGCCAAGTTTAAGATTTATCTGAAAAAAGTGCGCGAAGGCCCGCAGCGGGGACCCCAACTGCTCGTTTCCAGAGGCGCCGCCGGATTAGTCGTCGAACTGTTCAGCAACGAAGTCCCAGAAATTGAAGATGAAGTCGTGCGGATAGTCGCCGTAGCGCGGGAAGCCAACCCACCCTCCCGTTATTTGGGGCCGCGGACTAAAATCGCCGTAGACACCCTGGAACGCGATGTGGATCCGGTGGGTGCTTGTATCGGAGCGCGGGGTTCCCGCATTCAAGTCGTAGTCAACGAATTGCGGGGAGAAAAAATCGACGTAATTCGGTGGTCCCCCGATCCAGCTACCTACATTGCCAACGCCCTCAGTCCTGCTAGAGTCGAACAGGTACGTTTGGTCAATCCAGAAGGCCGTCAAGCCCACGTTTTAGTCACAGAAGACCAGCTCAGCTTGGCAATTGGGAAAGAAGGACAAAACGTCCGCCTCGCCGCCCGCCTGACGGGGTGGAAAATAGACATCAAAGATGCAGCCAAGTACGACGCCGCCGCCGAAGAGCAAAAAATAGCCGCCGAAATAGCCAGTCAGGTTGCCCAAAAAGGCGCTACCGATGCAGAAGACTTCGATTCAGACAGAGTGTCAACCTCCTCTCTTGCCGATTGGGAGCGAGAAGACTCTGCAGATCTGAGTGAAGAATCTGATGAAACCTAACTTCCGGCGTTGTGTGAGTTGCCGCCAAGTAGCACCCAAAGAAGATTTTTGGCGCTTGGTCAGAGCTTACCCATCTGGGCAGGTACTATTAGATCAAGGCATGGGACGTTCGGCGTACCTTTGTCGAGACTCACGTTGCCTGTTGGCAGCACAAAAAAAAGATCGACTGGGACGGGCGCTCAAAGCCCCTGTACCCCCAGAAATCTACCAGAAGCTATGGCAACGCTTATCCACCCAGCCAGATGGAGCCAATCCAACCCCATCCACCTGAAGCGATTGAGGAGGAAATAGAAACTGGATTTGGGGTCAGCACCCCATCCAGGCGGGTCAGTGCCACAATAGTAAATAGGTAAAGTGCGATCGTCCGCAGTTGCTTAAAAGTTGGTGCGACATCATAATAACAGCAGCCAAAACCTTGTCTCAACTGACCCGCTTGCTCAAAAGGTGAGCTTCATTAGCAAGGCGGCTAAAACTTTTGTTGTAGTATCCGTTGCACCAAGCAATCTCAACTCCCACAAAGGAGGCAGCATGAGGATGATGTAGATCCAGTTAAAACAGCAGGTCATGGAGCGACCACTGGTAGGACACAAGGGGTAAGCGTGGATGAACAACGGCAAAGTCAGAATTTACGAGTTATCACGGGAATTGAATTTGGAAAATAAAGATATCCTTGCTATTTGCGACCAGCTGCGAATTCCAGTCAAAAGTCATAGCAGCACAATTGGGGAAGCTGATGTCGAACGCATTCGAGCAGCCGCAGAAAAATATACACCCGAACCGGCTGCTTCGGGCAAGTCAGTATCAGCTAACGTGAAACCAAGCTCTCCAGCGATCGCGTCCGGCCCTCGGCCTGTAGCACCTAAAAAACAGCAGCAAATTTTGGAAATAAGACAACACCAAACACCTATCAGCGCAAGCCCGAAACCGTCGGGGGCAACTGTTGCCGTCCCCCCCAGACCACCAGTAGAAACGAAACCAGTTGAGTCTGTACAGCTTGTTTCCTCGCAGATGAAGCCAACTGCACCCAAGCGACCCGTTCGCCCCGAATCGAACAACCCTGTTCGACCAGTCCAACCCCCAACCCCAGCCGCAGAAAAAACTGAAGCTCCCAAGGTTGAAAAACCTGAAAAACCCGAGAAGCCTGAAAAACCACAGGCTGTCGTCCCTCCATCCCCACCGGCTAGGCCAGAAAAACCAAAACTCGTCGAACCACCGTCGAAACCAGCAGCCACGGCACCCAATCGACCTAACAAGCAAAGCTCTTCTACCGATCCAGCCGTTTTACTCAAAAAGCCCAGCAAACCAGTAACAACACCCCAAAAGCCAGGGGAAAAATCAGCAACCGTCGGCAGTGAAAAACCGACTAGACCGAGTCCATCGGTACCGGAACTTCAGCGACCCAAACCAGCGGTTGTGCTGACACCACCCAAGGGCGGCGAGAGGCGAAAGGTAGGGAAAGTAGCAGAAGAAGCTTTACCCCCACCCGACGAATCAGAAACCCTGACTCCCCCTCCCATAACAGAACTGGAACTGAAGCGACCCACGGCGCTGCGTCCGCCTAAGAAAAACAAAAACTGGGAAGAAGAAGTTGAAGAAGAGTCGCCCAAGGCGGCTAAGGCGGCTAAGTCGAAACGCGGCGGGCGGTCGCAAACCATTCTCGATGAGGACGAGGATGTGCTTGATGAACTCGATCTCAACGTCCTGCCAGCAGGAGTTCAGGTCAGCCTTTCCATCGCTCGTCCACCCAAGCCAAAAGGACGGACTGCAACTGCTGCACCCGCAGCAACGGTGGCGTCTCCGGCAATGGCTAAAACTAAAAAGGCTGCGACCAGTCGCGAGCGCTCAAATCAATCTGGCTTTGGCAAGCGCGAAGAAGTCCCACCCAAACGTCCCGACAAGCTGGTGTTAACCGGAAGCATGACGGTTCAGGAACTAGCACAAGAACTAGCTATCCCAGATACCGAAATCATCAAGCGGCTGTTTATGAAGGGAATAGCCGTTAACCTGACTCAAAACCTGGATGTGCCAACGATTACAATGGTGGCGACGGAGATGGGCGTGCCAGTAGAAACGGCTCAAAAAGAAGCCGAAGCTACTAAAGGCACCGAAATGCTCGACGCGGAAGACCTGGAATACCTGCAGCACCGTCCACCCGTGGTCACGATTATGGGTCACGTAGACCACGGCAAAACCAGCTTGCTCGATGCTATCCGGGAAACCAAGGTGGCGGCAGGGGAAGCAGGTGGTATTACGCAGCACATCGGTGCGTACCACGTGGACGTGGAACACAATGGCGAAATGCAGCAAGTGGTGTTCCTGGATACGCCCGGTCACGAAGCCTTCACAGCCATGCGGGCGCGCGGGGCGCGAGTGACCGACATAGCCATTTTGGTGGTAGCAGCAGATGACGGCGTGCAACCCCAAACAGTTGAAGCCATCAGCCACGCCAAGGCAGCAGAAGTGCCGATTGTGGTGGCAATCAACAAAATCGATAAGCCGGACGCCCAACCAGAACGTGTCAAGCAAGAATTAACAGAATATAGCCTGGTACCGGAAGAATGGGGCGGCGACACGATTATGGTGCCCGTGAGTGCCATCACCAGGGAAAATCTGGATACACTGCTAGAAATGATTCTGTTGGTAGCCGAAATAGGAGAACTATCGGCTAACCCAGATCGTGCGGCTAAGGGAACGGTGATTGAAGCCAACCTCGATAAGTCGAGAGGCCCGGTTGCCACCCTGCTGGTACAAAACGGTACGCTCCACGTGGGCGATATCCTGGTCGCAGGCTCCACCTTTGGTAAGGTGCGGGCAATGATCGACGACCGGGGTAAGCGGGTGGAAGCCGCAACGCCGTCTTTCGCCGTGGAAGTGTTGGGACTTTCCGATGTACCCGCCGCAGGGGATGAGTTCGAGGTATTCGCTGATGCAGGGGAAGCCCGGGCTTTAGCCGAAGGGCGTGCGGAACAGCAGCGGCAAACTCGCTTGAGACGAGGCGTCAGCCTGACAACCCTGTCGGCTCAAGCTCAAGAAGGAGAACTCAAAGAACTCAACTTGGTGTTGAAAGCAGACGTGCAAGGCTCTCTGGAAGCAATTCTGGCAGCCCTGCAACAGTTACCGCAAAATCAGGTGCAAATCCGCGTACTGCTGGCTGCACCGGGTGAGATTACCCAAACCGACGTGGACTTGGCAGCAGCTAGTAACGCCGTGATCGTTGGGTTTAGCACGACCCTGGCGAGTGGGGCGCGGCAAGCCGCCGATCAGGCGGGTGTAGATGTACGCGAATACAACATCATCTACAAACTGCTGGAAGACATCCAAGGCGCAATGGAAGGCTTGCTCGAACCAGAACTGGTGGAAGAAGCCTTGGGGACTGCCGAAGTGCGTGCCGTCTTCCCCGTGGGACGCGGTGCGGTTGCGGGTTGCTACGTGCAATCCGGCAAGGTGGTTCGCAACAGCAAAGTGCGCGTGCGCCGTGGCGGTCAGGTAATCTACGAAGGCAACTTGGATTCGCTCAAGCGGATGAAAGATGATGCCAAAGAAGTCAACGCTGGATTTGAATGCGGTATCGGCATTGACAAATTCAACGATTGGATTGAAGGAGACATCATCGAATCGTTCAAGATGGTCACCAAGCGCCGGACACTTACACCTAATTAGGGAATTGCAGATTGCAGATTTTAGATTGCAGATTGAATCTGCAATCTAAAATCTAAAATCTAAAATCTAAAATCGCTATGCGCTCTTTTTGGTCTGAACCTTTTTTGTGGATTCACTTGGCTGGGATAGCGGTTTTACCGCTGTGCCTGGGAGTTTGCCTGTTGGGATTGGCAAGTGGTGAGCCGTTGCTGCCGGTGTGGATGGAGATTTTTTTAGTGGCAGCCGTGGGGATTGTTCCCGTGCTGTGGATGCAACTGATGCGTCCGTTTAACATTTTTAGCGTTTTAATATTCGCCCTCAAGCCAGAGCAATTGACAAGCCAGCAAACACAAATATTAAGTTTGTTTAAAAAAACTGGCAATAAAGTAATGGCTGTGATAGGAGCGATTTTGTTGGGTTGGGTTTTGTGGCAAATCTACAGTCTAGCCCCTAGCGTCCCAGCGCTGGCGCGATTTGCACCGGGATGGCGAGGTGCAGGGTTGTTGGTGGCAGCAATCGCATTTCTGTTGAGCAATCTATTCCTGCAAGTGCCGCTGAGCGTTTGTGGCGTTTTGGTAACAAGCGATTCAACATTTTCTCAGACAGAAGCTTATCCTGGAGAAAAGATCCATCAGGATTTTACAACTCCTGGCTTTCAGGTCAATAGTATTTGGCCTTTCACTTCCGTTGAGACTGCACCAAATTCGCAAGGAGAGTGAGTCGGCAATGGAAGATTCTGGTTCGACTTCCTCTAGTTAAATTTTCTGGGGTACTTATGGCAAATTATTCTGCTGCACCGGAAGCTCAATTAATGGATGATACCCAAATTTGGGATAGTTTGAAAATAGCGATCGCATCGAGTTCTGGTTTTCAGCGCTGGGAACTGGAACGCGGCGTCGATGAGACAGAAGATTGTAGCTTAGATTACCGGGTACGGCGATATTTGCGCGACACCCTGGAGACTTTGGCTTACTAAAAATTGCTTTGTTGTCAGCAATCATTTGACAATTGCCAGGTTTTCTGGTAAAGAATACTGACTGTTGATGCAATTGTTTAATTTCAGGACTTACCCACGACGAGAAAAGAAACCGGGTTTCTCGCCTCGGGTTTGTAAGTCGGATAAACGAGAAAAGAAACCGGGTTGCTCCACTGAGAAACCCGGTTTCTCGCCTGGCGTCCGTAAGTCCGATAAAATTTAAAATCACAAATTTAAATTTTCCCAGATGTCTTGAATTGCTTGCACGCTATCCCTTAAGCGTTGCAGTTGAAGATAGGCGTCTGCCAACCGCTTGGCGTCAACTTGTACCTCTGGAGAGGGATAATTTTCAATTACATGAACTACCCAACGTTGCTAACGCGCTCACGTTGGGTTTCTGTCGTCTCATAGAGGAAATTTGCTTCCAACCTCCCGTGTGCTGGGGACTAGAAGCAGGGATTTCCTCTCCACGACCCGTGTCCGCTAGTTCCTAACGCCCATGACAGCATTACTTTTGCAGCAGCTACATCTCTGTCATCGGTATAGCCGCACTCCGAGCAATTATGCACGCGGAGGGACAGGTCTTTTTTGCGTTGATGACCGCAATTCGGGCAAGTCTGGGAAGGCTTGACTTTCTTGGTTGGAACCTTGACCAAAAATCCACCAGCTTCTTGCAATTTGTACTCGATAGCCTTGGTGAGATTCCCAATTCCAACGTCCAACATTGAGCGATTAAGTCCCGTATGCATGCGCCTTCCTCTTACTACCCTTTTTCGCCTTGCGAGTCATCCCTTTGAGGTTGAGTTCCTCCGTCACGACCATGCTATTACTGCTAACTATTTGTGTCGCCACTTTGTGAGTCCAATCTTGTCTTTGGTTTGCGACCTGGCGCTGGAATTTTGATACCCGCTTGGTTGCCTTTTTCCACCGCTTTGACGCCTTGACTTTTTTCCTAAAATTAGGCGCTCTTTTTCGGCGTTTCCCCTTAGATGCTTCCTTGACTTTTTCCTGACTTTTGGCGAGAAACCTGGGATTTTCTATCAACGTTCCATCGCTCATGGCAACAGCGTGATAGGTGCCAAAATCTAGCCCAACTGCACCTACACCCGTTTCTCTAACTGGGACACACTCAACTGTAATTGATGCGTACCAGATCCCATTGCGATAAACAATCGTGCAAGTAGTGGGCGTTCCCCAAGTCCTTGCCTTGCCCCTCATCTGGATTAACAGCTTAAGGTCGGTGAGTTCTAAGTAGCCATTGTCACCTGTTGTATGAACCTGACAAGATTGATTGTCTGGATAACTCCATCCACTGTGCCGAATTGACTTGAATTTAGGCTTGCCCCTTAGTCCTTTAAAAAAGGATTGGTAAGCTAAGTCAACCCGTTTCAAAGTCGCCTGCAAGGTGTGCTTGCCCGAGTTGTTTATACTCAGGCCAAACTTGTTTGAAAGCAGGAAGTGAGTTTTGTTGTTCTAAGTATGAAACTGAGTGACCAAACTTTCGCAACAGAATTTTACGGTTGTAAATTGCTGCGTAAAGCAATTGATGCATTTTCCTTGCCCACAACAGCTTTTTAACCGCTGGTGGCTTGGGATAAAGTCGAAAAGTTACTCGCCTGACAACCACAAAACTCACCTCCTTTGATATACTTATCCTAGCAACCAGGTATAGGCTTTTGTCTTCCTCTGCCCGTAAAGGCTATCACTCTGTTTTTAGGATTCACCTGCAATTCGTGTTTGTTACCAAGTATAGGCGTAAGGTATTGACAGCTCAAGTCCTAGACCGCATGAGAGAAATTTTGGCTCATGTTTGCGTTAAGACCAAGTGTCAACTGATAGAGTTTAACGGTGAATCAGACCAGGTACACTTATTGATAAACTTACATCCGGATAACAATATCTCAGCTTTCACAGGCAGCCTGAAAAGCGCATCTAGTCGCATCATCAGAAATGAGTTTGAAGAACAGTTGAGCAAGTTTTATAAAAATCCTGTTTTGTGGTCTGGATCTTATTATGTTGCCTCTACAGGAGGTGCGCCCATCGAAAAAATTAAAGCCTATATCAAGTCTCAGGATTCTCCGCAAGAGTGATTGAATTTTTGAGGGGTATCGAAACCCTCAAAAATTCCGCTATCCTTCCCCACCTTGTAAGAAGGTGGGGACAGTCGCGATCAGTTCTATCAGCGATATCTGTCCGTCTCTGGTAGCAGAAAGCACTAAGGCGGAGCGCAATGCTTGTCGGTTTGCTCGATTCGAGCTAGTGCTAACAACTTGACTAATTTGATCGAGTATAAGATCGCCTGCGGGACTGTTTAGCACCCGATCTAATAAGATGGGATTGACATTGACGGGTTGGGTAAGAGTGCGGCGGATATCTTGAGGATTTTGCTGTAAGCGGTTTAAAGAAGTTTCTAGCGAATCAGACACTTTGCCAGTTTCGGCTAAGGTCGATAATTCCCTCACAGAAATCGAGTTTTGTAAGAAGCCGTATTTTAGCACAATCCGGTCGGCAGCGCCAGCATCAGTGCCGTTGAGGCAAACAGCCACAGTTGAGGCGAAAAATAAGGCACGACGTAGGAAAAAGAGTAGCGATCGCATGATAATTTCACAACTATAATAATTCCGACGCTCGCCCCAGTCATATAATTGCCTATTGGGACAGCGCTGTGATATTTTGTTATACCGATACCCTTTTGATTCTTCACCCGCCCAAAGACTGAGTACCCACCAAGCAATATGGCTAAACTGGGCGCATTCAAACCAAGTCAGAGTGAAGACAATATCAGCGACTACTAAAGCTTCCATGCCGCGTAATGATGAATAAGCCTTGATCCATGTAACAGTCACCGCTGCCAATCCCTGACTACCTGGTAAGGTAGATTTTTATAGTCTCACTACTTGTTTTTTTTCACAAGCAACGTACATTGATTAGAGAAAATCATGACTATTTATTTTTTTACTGATAACGAAAAACCATAGGGTTGTTTCTGCAACTTTTCCTCACACGGTTTTGAAATAGACAGACTCTGGTGGTCTACAGCAGAGCATTATTATCAAGCCCAGAAATTTGCTGGCAGTGCCCATGCCGAAACAATTAGATTGGCAAAAACTCCCGAAGAAGCAGCTAAACTAGGTCACGCTTATTTGTACCGTAGCGACTGGAAACAAATCAAATATGATGTGATGCGCCTCGCGGTACTCTGCAAGTTTCAGACTCATGCAGATCTTCGCAAAATTCTGCTAAATACGGGGTAAAAAATCATTATTCAAAAAGATATTGGAGACTACTATTGGGGCTATGGTAAAGATGGCAGTGGCAAGAATTATCTGGGAAAAATTTTAAGTAAAGTTAGAGAAAATTTGCGGAGCGAAAGTTATAAGGAAATGCTTTCAAGACAATATGAGTAAGGTAATTTATGTCTAAATTAGCGATTGTATATTTTTCAGGTTCTGGTAAGACACACTTGATGGCTGAAGCCATAGCTGAAGGAGCTAGTCAAGTGGTAGGAGTGAAGGTTGAGTTGTTGCGAATTGTGGAAGAGCAGATTGTGAATGGAGTGTGGCAAGATGCAGAAATCATAGAAAAGCTTAACCACGCTGATGCAATTGTGTTTGGCTCGCCAACTTATATGGGAGGTGTGTCCGGTCAGTTTAAACTCTTTATTGATGCTGCTAGTGAAGTCTGGTTTAGGCAAGGATGGAAAGACAAAATTGCTGCTGGTTTTATCCATTCCCCAGTTCTGCTAGTGGTGACAAACAAAGCACACTACTTTACCTAGCAATTAATGCGGATCAACATGGTATGATTTGGGTCAACGTTGGAGATTTACCAAGCCATTTTTTGGAAAAAGATGATGGGGTGAATCGTCTGGGGTCGTTTTTAGGAGTGATGGGTCAAGGTACAGGTATCAGTGGAAGCGAAGGCGAACTCAATCTCGCTCCAGGCGATCGACTAACAGCTTTCCGATTAGGACAGCGCATGGCAGAGTCTGCCGAACGTTGGCGAAAAGTTTAAGTACAAGGCGATAAATAAAAATACAGTATTTCAGCCGCATTAAAAGAGAGAAAGTATGGTAAGAGTAGAAATATTGGCAATAGGAAACGAACTTTTAATTGGAGATGTACTTGATACTAATACCCACTGGATTATCAAACAGATCGTTGGTCTGGGTGGAAAAATCAACCGTTCTGTAATCCTCCGGGATAATTTAGATGCAATTGCTACAGAAATCCAATCGGCATTGCAAAGGAAAACTGAGGTGATTTTTACCATAGGAGGAATGGGACCAACAGTTGATGACATGACTATTGAAGCTATAGCCAGAGCAATAAATCAACCTTTAAAAGCTGATGCACAAGCAATAGCTTTTGTCAAGCATAAATATCAAGAATTTGCTAAAAAAGGATATGTTGACGATCCAAGAATGACACCAGCCCGAGAAAAAATGGGTCTTTTACCTATGGGTTCAATTCCGATATACAACCCTGTTGGAGCAGCTCCGGCAGTCATATCAAAAGTAAAAGAAAGCACGCTCGTTAGCTTACCTGGCGTACCTAGAGAACTTAAAGGAATCTTTGAAGAGTCTTTGCTACCTATTCTTGATGAAAAATTTGGTCATAAATGTTTTTTGGATAAAGTTGCAGTTGTCGATAGTAAAGATGAATCTATTATTGCTCCTATTTTAAATAATGTGTCTAAAAAAAATTAGATATTAATTTTATATAATAAAAATCGATATAGATGCAAAAATAAAGGTGACTATTTCTGAATGTGGTAGTTTCAAAGAAGAAGTAGGTAGGGTAATTAATCAAGCAATACAAGACCTTAGAGAAGAGTTAGGTAATGCCGGAATTTTACTAGACCAGATAGAATAGGTAACTTACCGCTTTCTCAGTTTTGACTAGATAACCAGGATATCTTGATGCCGAAAACTTTAACTATACTAACGCAAGTTGCTAGTTATAAACTTTGGCGTTGCTAATTGCTAATTGCTAATTGCTAATCTTGGATTTTTACCAATCGATCCATTAGCCATTAGCCATTAGCCGCTCCCAGAGAGATAACTAGCAACTTGAGTTATACTAGATTCGACCTTAGCAGCCATTGAAGCTGCCTTACCGATTGACCCTCAACCTTACACCATAGGAGATCGCCCTACAGGTTTAATTGTTGTCGATGTCGTTAACGGGTTTTGTACCGTTGGTTATGGCTGTGCAGCACCAACTGAACCCAAGGAACAAATAGAGACGATGGTTACAGAAAGTAACCGTTTAGCCAAAACGTTTACTAATAGAGGTTTACCAGTATTAGCATTTTTAGATACCCACGAACCAGGCAAACCCGAACGGGAGCATGTCAGTTTTGCAAATCTACGCCAACACCCTGAAGGGTGCGGCTATACAAACGAAGCCCGCTAAAGCGGGCTAAAGCTTTTAAAGCCTGCTTTGGCAGGCTTTGTTTGTGTAGCGACACCATGCGCGGGTGTCGGCTACTCTCGTTGACATGCTCCCAACCAGAACCCCCCTATCCCACTCATTGCGAGAAGGGATCTGGAGAAGAAAAGTTAGTTCCTCAACTGGAATGGTTAGAAGATAACCCTCACACCACCTTGATTGAAAAAGACTGTATCAATGGTTTTATCGGTGCGAGCGCAAAAGACACAGGAAATAATACCTTACTAGAATGGGTCAACCAAAATAAACTAGAAGCCTTAGTAGTAGTAGGAATCTGCACCGATATCTGCGTGATGGATTTCGTTGTCACGATGTTATCCGCCAGAAATCACAACCTTACACCCACTCTCAAAGATATCGCCGTTTATACTAAAGGTTGCGCTACCTACGACATGAGCCCAGAAATGGTAACTCAATTGGTTCTACCAAAAACAGCTATTCATTCCCAAGATATAGCCCATCATGTCGGTTTATACACCATGGCGGAACGAGGTGCGCTCATTTCTTCTGAAATATTGTTTTAGGGCTTAGTAATGGTATCCCCAAAAATTCTCTCCCAGTTCGACATTCTGGTAGTAGGTAGTGGTGCAGCTGGACTCTATGCGGCTCTATGCTTACCTACTCACTTACAAGTCGGCTTAATTACCAAAGATGCCCTCAAAACTGGGTCGAGTAGCTGGGCGCAAGGAGGGATTGCGGCTGCCATTGACCCCTCAGACACACCAGAGTTACATTTTGAGGATACCATCAAGGCTGGTGCAGGTCTTTGCGAACCAGAAGCGGTAAAGTTTTTAGTCGAGAATGCTCCTGCTGCGATTAAATCGCTCTTAGAAATGGGAGTAGCCTTTGATCGCCAAGGGGAAAAGCTAGCCATGACTCTAGAGGCAGCTCACTCCCGTCCCCGTGTCCTCCATTCTGCCGATACCACAGGGCGAGCGATCGTCGATACTCTGATTGAACAAGTCTTGCAGCGTCCTAATATCCAAGTAATTTCTCCAGCATTTGCTTTGAGTTTGTGGATTAATGACTCAACTGGTCATTGTCAGGGGATTAGTGTACTTTGCCAAGGGCAAATTAGGTGGATCAAAGCATCTGCAGTCATCTTAGCAACTGGTGGTGGCGGTCAAGTATTTTCCCAAACCACTAATCCGCTGGTAAGTACCGGAGACGGAGTCGCACTAGCTTGGCGTGCGGGAGCTATAGTACGGGATTTAGAGTTTTTCCAATTTCATCCTACCGCTTTAACCAAACCGGGGGCACCCCGTTTTCTGATTAGTGAAGCAGTCAGAGGAGAAGGGGCGCATTTAGTAGATTCCCAAGGGCAGCGCTTTGCCTTTAATTATCATTCTGATGGGGAACTAGCACCAAGAGATGTAGTCAGTCGGGCAATTTTTAGTCACTTACAGCAAACAGTACCAGAGCCATATTGTGTCTACTTAGACTTGCACCCCATCCCCACTGAGCAAATTCGCCACCGTTTCCCCAATATCATCCAAGTTTGTCAACAGTGGGGGATTGATGCGTTTAAAGAACCCATTCCAGTCGCTCCTGCTGCTCATTACTGGATGGGAGGAATCGTTACCGATGTACATAGTGAAACTTCAATTGAGGGACTATATGCCATTGGTGAAACAGCGAGTACAGGGGTTCACGGTGCCAATCGTTTAGCTAGCAACTCTCTATTGGAATGCCTAGTTTTTGCTGCTGAACTGTCTCGGTTGGAAATTGAACCTAATTTGACCCCTGAAGCGTCTCCCTCTGCAATTACCGAGCAACGAGACTGGGAAGGAGAAATGGAGTGGATTACCTCAGTGCGGCAAAATTTGCCCCAACTAATGTGGCAAAGTGCCGGAATTTGTCGCTCCCAAGCAGCATTGGAGGCTGCAATCGTGCAAATTAGTGCTTGGCGTTGTGAATTAGCAGCAAAAGAAGTAACTCAATACCTGCTCAACCTGACACCTAACCTAACGGTGCAATTAACCTCAGCCAATGCTCAACAGCAACTCCGGACTTGTGCCGAAACCCTCAATTTGCTCGATATTGCCTACTTAATCCTCAAAAGTGCTGCTTGGCGCACCGAAAGCCGAGGTGGACATTACCGCAGCGATTATCCCCAAACCTCACCCAATTGGCAAGTGCATACCTTAGTGCAGGGAGAAAGTTGGTCTAAATCACCAATCATTCAACTTGCTCAGATGAGTTCAATTACATAACGCAAGTTGCTAGTTATAAACAAGGGCGTTGCTAATTGCTAATTGCTAATTGCTAATCTAGGATTTTTACTGACATTAGCCATTAGCCATTAGCCATTAGCCGCTCCCAGAGAGATAACTAGCAACTTGAGTTATTACTAACCCGAATCAACGCGGCACCCGGGTTTGGATTGAATCAACCCCGACGAAAGCCCCAGTCATATTGTTGCCTATTGGGACAGCGCTGTGATATTTTGTTATACCGATCCGCAAGTGATTCTTCACCCCCCGAAAGACTGAGTACCCACCAAGCGATATGGCTAAACTGGGCGCATTCAAACCAAGTCAAAGTGAAGACAATATAAGCGACTACTAAAGCTTCAATGCCGCGTAATGGTGATAATTGAATAAGTCTAAAACAAAATACTAGCAGTGCAGCGTAACACAACATGCCCAAAATGCCTATCGATAAAGTTGTGTCCAAAATCAGATTGTGCGCTTTGTAGGTAGGTATTGACATTGTACGTAGCTGTCCGTTTTTACCTTCAACCGCCAGAATGCCCCCACTATAACAGTGAGCGACAGCGAAATGTTTAGTGGGGGATGAATGGCGGACAAGATCTATGGTACTTACTCTTTTCTTAGAAAACTATATCTAATTTTTTTAAAGCATGTTATTGTTGTAACATGCTAACAATAACCTACGAGTACAAGCTAGTACCAACGCTGGAACAAATAAAGATTTTTGACGAGTGGTTGAAAATCTGTAGTTCAGTGTGGAAGTTTGCGCTTAGAGAACGCAAAGATTGGGCTAACTCTAGGAAGTGTGACATAGACCGCTGTAGCATTAATCAGGAATATATTATTCCGGTTGATACGAAACGTCCTACCTATGCTAGTCAGTGCAAGGCATTGACAGCAGCGAAGAAGGAATACCCTGCCTTAAAAATCCCGCAATCTCAAGTGCTGCAACAAGTGTTAAAAAACTTGGAGACAGCATTTGTATCAATGTGGGAACGTGGATTTGGTTTTCCTAGATTTAAGAAACCAGGTAGGATGCGCTCGTTTGTGTTTCCACAAATGAGTCGCGTCGTGGCTGGAGATTATATTGACTTGCCCAAAATTGGTCAGGTTAAGATGATTCTCTCCCGTCCAATTCCTCAAGGATTCGACCTCAAACAGGCTCGAATCGTGAGAAGGGCATCTGGTTATTATGTGATGCTGTCTTTGCAGTGTGACGTACAAGTACCGGATATTCTGCCTCATGGTCACCCGGTAGGAATCGATTTAGGGTTGAACGCTCGTTAAGGCTACATCTGAGGGAGAGTTGATTGCCAGAGCCAAATTTTTTGTTGATGCTTCGCGTAAGCTTAAATTGCTACAGAGAAGACTAAAACACAAGAAGAAGGGTAGTCGTAACTGGCACAAACTCAACCAAAAGATAGCCTTGCTGCATGAACACATCTCTAATTCCAGGAAAGATTGGCACTTCAAGAAGGCTCATTATCTGTGTAATAGCGCCGGGATGATATTTGCTGAAGACTTGAATCTCAAGGCAATGTCTAGAGGGATGCTGTGCAAGCACACTCTAGATGCGGCGTTTGGGCAGTTTCTCAACATATTGCAGTGGGTATGTTGGAAGCGAGATGTCTATTTCGCCAAGGTGAACTGCAATGGTACGTCTCAGATCTGTCCAGTATGTGATGCTGATACGCCCAAAGATTTGAGTGTTAGGGTTCATTCCTGCCCAGAATGCCAGTACCAAACAGATAGAGATGTGGCAGCGCGAGAGTAGTCAAAAAACCTGGATTGAGATTGATAAGTGCTGAGGGACAATCAGTGCTAGAAAATGTCTGTGGAGATGGTCTACCGGGGACAGAAATGTCTAGGCAAGAATCTATGAAGCAGAAACTCCGTAGCGGTGACTTTATGGAATCCCCTTCTATAATTGCGAGCGCGTAGCGTGAAGCAATTTAGGAGGGGAGGATGTCAATCCCAGTTTTATCAAAGGCAGCCTGACTAAGCCTGTCCATTGGCCTTGCCTTGCCTCATTTGTAATACCACAACCCAGTTGCGGTGAGCTTTTACGGAATTGCTTGATTTTTACAGAACAATAGAATATGATGCCAGTGTAAAGTTCGAATTGACCCAGAGTCGCTACGTCAAATGACAGGTTCGTTGTATTCTAACTTAAAAACTGATTCTTCCATGGTTTCCATTTATGAAAAATCAAGCAATAATATTTGGAAAAAATTACTGAATAGACAATTAAAAGCTATAGAAGGTTACGCTTGTCAAGAGTTCTTAGATGGAGTGCAAACACTGAGAGATATCATGGAAACAATACCTGACATAGATAAGCTTTCTGCCAGAATAGACAAACTTACTGGTTGGAAATTATATCCAGTAGGTGGATTAATTGAATCTGAAGAATATTTTAACCTCTTAGCTAACAAGCACTTTCCTGTGGCAACTGTGATTCGTGGTGCTGATAACTTAGACTACTCTCCCATACCAGATTATTGGCACGACATTTTCGGTCATATTCCTTTGATACTTAACCGAATTTATCGAGATTTTGTTGAGTTCATTTCACGTGAAATTGTCAGGGCTAAGGAAACGGATAAAGAAAAGCTATACACCATTTATTGGTACGTAATAGAAGCGGGAGTTTGCCGTGAGAATGGTGATCTTAAGGTTTTTGGTGCCAGTCAATTATCAAGTTATGGAGAAATTGCCTACGTCTTTAGCGACCAACCTCAGATTATTAACTTTGATTTGCTCAAGCTCTGCGATACATCAGTTAATATTCACGAGATGCAATCAACGATTTATGAAATTACTTCCCTTGATTACCTGAAGGAAATCAAACCTCAGATTAAGAGGATGCTTGAACATTCGAAGTAAATAAAAAATCATGTAAGCTGTCGAATGGTGATGCGTATCATGACAATATAATCGCGATACGTATCATGACAATATAAATGAAAACGGCAAAGGTTTCGGGGCTAAAAAGTGAGGTAAAATTTGCAGACATACAACTATATTATTCGTTTTTTCCGACTAGCCATCGCTAACACTCTATCCAATATAATGATACCTCTAGCAGGTTTAATTAGTCTTACCTTTGTCGGCCATTTGAGTAATGCCAGCTACTTATCTGGGATTATCATGGGCGCAATTTTATTTGACTTTATCTACCAGAGTTTGATATTTGTACGCATGGCTACTACTGGACTAACTGCTCAAGCAGTAGGAAGTAATAATCAAGAGGAAGTGCTGTTGATAGGGTTTCGTAATAGCATAGTGGCTCTGGGATTAGGTATCATCATCCTGGTGTTACAGCATCCTTTACAGCAGTTAGGATTTGCTATTTTAAGTGGTACACCAGAAGTCGAATTGGCTGGAATTGATTATTTTAATGCTCGTATTTGGGGAGCACCCGCAGTATTACTCAACTTTGCGATCTTGGGTTGGCTTATGGGACGGGAAGAAGGGGGTAAAGTCTTGCTGTTGTCACTGGTAGGAAATAGTGCAAATATCGCCTTAAGTTATCTATTTGTTGTTCAGTGGAATTGGGCGAGTATGGGAGCAGGCTTTTCCGAAACTTTGAGCCAATATCTAATGTTGTTACTAGGGTTAATTTTAATAGCTGTACAGATTTCACGGACAGACATCCAAACAGATATCAGAGCGATTTTGGAACAAAGTTTCCGATTATCAAATTATAAATCAATCCTGGCTTTAAACACCAACATTTTAGTCAAAACTCTGACAATCATCTTGGCGTTCCTCTTGTTTAATTACTTAAGTTCCGAGATGGGCACAATTACCTTCACTCAAAATGGCTTGATGTTAAATATCGCAATCTTAACCTTCTTCCTTTTGGAAGGAGTGGAAATGGCGACAGAAAGCCTGACAGGAAATGCACAAGGAAAAGGAGAGCAAAAAACTTTCGTTTTTTTGCTGGGGATGTCAGGGGGAACAAACCTTGTGATTGGACTGACTTTTGCCTTAGCTTGTGTTGTTTTCCCCCAAACGATATTGGGGTTGTTAACTAATCATGGGGAATTCATCGAAGGAATTTACATTTATACTCGTTGGTTAATTCTTGTCCTTGGATTCGCATCCCTTTCTTTTACACTAGAAGGCTTTTTCCTGGGTTTAGCAGAAGGACGTATTCTTCGTAACGCCTCTTTAGCTTGTTTTGGATTAGGATTTACCCCTGTGGCTTTTGCAGCTTGGTATTTTCACAGCAATCATCTACTTTGGTTATCGCTATCGATGTTTATGTTAGTCAGAATGCTATCACTGGGAACACAGTTATTATTCAGATACATCGAGGTTGACCTTCAGGATTGGGTGTGGAAAAAATTTATTACTCAATTGGAAAACAAGGAAGAATAATGCACTCTACACAAGAATCAATGTTGAGTGATATAGTTTCCTCTTGCATCGGAATTACTGCGCGTAGGGGCAATTAGCAATTAGCAATTAGCAAGAAAGACCAATCATTCCGATGTAACCGGATTTGATATGAGATTTATGTTTGGTCTTTGGCAACACTTTTAACCAAAACGAAATGCACTAAAGAGGCTAATATCATGTTCGGTTTTATCTTCTAGGGTTAGATCGCACAAAATTTTACCAACAACGTTACCAAATTTGAATCCATGTCCAGAAAAACCTGCAGCAAAGACAATCTGAGGATATTCTGGATGTCGATCAATGATAAAGTGTCGGTCTGGAGTCATGGTATACAAGCAAACCCGTGAAGATTTGGGTACAATATCCAAATCAGGAAGATATTGGGAGTTAAAGTCGCGTAGAAGCTGCACTATATGTTGGTCAGGAGTATAGTTAACCTCAGACACATGATTCACTGGCTGTCCTTCATTAAAATTTACTTTAACTCCAACATCATGATTATAGGGAAATCCATAAATGATATCTCCGAAGAATTCATGTAGGAAACCGATGAAAATAGGAAAATTTCCTACTTCATATGCAGAAATACGATCTGGCTCAAAGCAACTATATTGAGCACGCATGGTCACTAAAGGTAAATTTATGCCTAGTGGTGACAAAACTGATTGTGCCCAAGAGCCTGCTGTTATGATTAATTTATTTGCTATGTAACTATCTGTTTGAGTGGTTATTTCCACATCATAGGCATTTACGGTAACTCTAACAACAGGTGTATCTTCTTTGACAATAGCGCCATGTTGTTTGGCTAAGTGTATATGGGCGAGAACACACTTGGAAGCAGCTAAAAAGCCTATCTCTTGTTGATAGTATACCAACATGTCCTGACTGAGGCAAAACTGCGGGTAGCGAGCGCACAATTCTTGGGCACTTAAGAATTCATAGGGAATATTTGCACTTTGAGTACATTTAATATACTCTGGCAAAATTTTATTTTCCGGTAATCCAAAAAAAAATCCCCCTGTTTTGGTGTATAGGGTTTCCCCAGCTTCAGCTTCGAGGGCTAACCAACCCGGATAAGCAGCCTTTGCTAACTCTATGTAAGTAGGATGATTATAAATATAACGGATGATCCGAGAAGAACCATAAGAACTACCCTTTTGATGATTAATAGCAAACTGTTCCAGCAGTAAAACCCTTTGTCCGGCTTTACTTAAATGATAAGCCGCAGCGCTACCCATAGCACCTGCACCGATGATAATTGCATCAAATATTTGTGGCATATATTTCTAGTGTTTTAAACTATAAAAACTCAACTTGCTAGTTAATCGAAAAGAGCCGACCAGTGTGGGTAAGACAAATATAAGCTCCGTTGCCAAGGCGATCCGCCCGCGCTGGTCGGATCGCTCCTACCCTCCAAGGCTATCTTTGAAGCTATTTTATTATATAAACCCATCCTCTAGTCAACAGAGCGGAAATTTTTGTCAATCGCCTCTCCCTAGCTACCTGTCTGGTAAAAAACTAAGTAATTTAAGTAGCTAAAACGACAAAAATATTACAAAAATACTTAGATAAACCCTGGTGACAGTCTCGGTAGTTTGATCCAAGTTAAGGGCTCGCACTACGCGGGTAAATTAGGTTGGCGATCGCTTGCGATAACTAGCAACTTGAGTTATAATAAATATATTGCCGGAAAAAAAGAAAAAAATGCTTAATCAGTCGCCACAAAAGAATTTTAATTCTTCATTTGCCCAGGATATAGTAAGTTTATTAGTAGGAAGTAAAGGTGGACATTTAGATCCTTACCTATACTCAGATCCAATGTATACTGGCGATCCAGTGAAAGGAGCAATTCTGTTAGCAGAATTTCAAAACTCACCCAACTACTATTTATATAAAGGTGAAACCTATTTATTAACGAAATTTGGGCAAAGAATTGCTAATGTCTTGGGAAAACAGGTGACATTAATTGATTATGGTCCTGGTCCTTCCGAGTCATTTATGCGGAAAACTTTACCATTGTTACAAGCTTTAATAGAGCCACAGGGATATATAGCGATTGATTTATGTATGAGTTATGCAGAGTCAGCCGTAGAAAACTGCCGTAAACATTTTCCAAATTTACCAGCGAACTATCTAATTAAAGATTTTTACGATCGAGAAGTTGATTGCGGAAAATATGACAATCCAGTTATCTATTTCTTAGGTAATAGTATATCTAATTTACACCATAAATCTTCTGGGGAAGACTCCACTTTAGGCGCAAATGCAATGGAGCAAAATGCTTTGACGATTGAACGATTGGGGATAATTCACCAACAATTGGGAAAAGGTGGATTTTTGGTAATTAGTCAGGATGCAAATCAAAATGAAGCCTCAATGATGAAGGCATATGCTAGTAAGAATGGTACGGATTTTGTCCTGAATGTTCTCCACCGCATCAAAAGAGATTTAGAGTTAATTGATTTTGAGCCTAATGCTTTCGATCCATTAATACAATGGGATGATAATACTTATTGTTTATCAATCTATGCTGTTAGCCAAAAACGTCAGACAATTCGGATAGCTGAAAAGGATTATGTCATTGAAGCTAACCAAAAGTTGCATATTTCTAATTCGCACAAATATCCCGTATCTTTCTTTCAGCAAATGGCGAAAGCCGCTGGTTTTACGCCAATTGAGTTTTTCTTAGATCAACAAGATAATATGGCTATTCATGTACTAATTAGTTAACTGATATCTTGCACCAGTAGAAATGCTCGCCTTGTGGTTGATACCAATTGATGAGAGAAAAGGGCGTGAAATGATGGAAATCCCGATTTAGCCTTTAGGACTGGCTGGTAGTGAGGAGCATATCACAGCATTAGTCCAGGTGACCAGACCTACTCAAATTGATGAGATTGCACGGACGATTAAAATCATGTCCGGTTGAATACCCATAGTTAGGACTGACGCCCAGACGCCGGGAGGCACCGGACGAGGAGAATTTTAATTAAGGGTGATTTGCCGGACATCATATAATTCTTTAACTAACAGTTTGCTTGACTTATATTATGACGGTGAAAGTGAGATTATCCCAGAGAAGCGCGATCGATCGGCTGATAAATCTCCTCGTCTTGGTCTTGGCATTGAAGCTAGTTAAACCCAAATTTGCTTCGCGTCTAATAATCGCGCATAAATTCCCTCTTTGTCCAAAGTCCAATACCTAGCAACTTGAGTTAGTACCAAATATCAGAGTGTACTGTTAAAACTAATGTTGCTATCTATATCCGTGTTATAGCCTGACTAGAATAACTAGAATAATAAGCGTTGAAAATGGTTAAAACCGTTGCTGTTAACACAGCAATAGAATATTGCTTTTTATGCATTTTTATTTCCTTGTTGCGTCGGTGAATTTTTAGCCAAAAAATTTTGGATTGTAGTCAAGAGAAGATCTGACAAAACCTTTGTTCACGGTTGAGTGAGATAAAAATCAATAGGAAGTGTGGATACCTCACCTATCCAGATATCTTCCATTTTGATTGGGTCACTTGCTGACGGGGTGGAAGTTGGTTTTTTCCACATGGGTTTGAAATAGACTGTTTCACCCGCAAAACCCGTCTTTTCCCATACAGGATAGGGGTTTTCATAAGTGAATTGAACCCAGTAAGATCCTGTTTTGAAATTACTAAACCACCAATAAGTACCATCCTTCCTCATAAATTCAAAATTGAGTTGATTCTCAAACCAATAAAAATATCCTTGCCGCCAAAATAGTTCACTTTCTCCTGGCATCAATAATTTGAAATCAGAAGATTCAGGAGTGGTGGTTACATTAGACCTCGACAACAAACAAACTATCCCGCGAGCGCGTGGGGTAAAATAGAGTTTTACCATTGCTAAAAATGAGCCTACTGAGAGAATATATAGAAAAGCACCCATCAGAAAGCCAAAGGTTAGTGGGAATAGATTACGAGCAGCTAATAGAGTTGATCGTTCAAGCCGAAAGATTACATAAGGAGAAACAACTTGCAGTAGCACAGAAAAAAACGAGAATAATCAAAGCAGGAGGGGGTAGGCAGCCAAAATTAAGCTTGACCGATCAGGTAATCCTGACATTAGTATATCTGCATCACTTACCGACATTCCAGATGCTAGGAGTTCAGTTTGGAGTAAGTGAATCAGCAGCCAATTATATATTTCACTACTGGCTGGGAATTCTCAGAGAACTGCTGCCAGCGTCGCTAGTAGAACAAGTAAAAAAAAACGCCTCAGAATGGGAATGGATTGAAGAAATATTAAGCCAATTTGAGTTAATAGTGGATTTGGCGAGCAGCCCCGTCAAAGACCAACGGAGTATCAAGATCAAAAAAAGTATTATTCAGGCAAGAAGAAAAGGCATACATTTAAAAACCAATTAATAGTAATGCCTAAAGGCCAAGAGATAGTGGATGTAGTAGTAGGAAAGCCAGTCGCAACCAGCGACATAAAAATTTGGCGATCAAGACGGACAGAGTTAAGTGATAACCAAAAGTTTCAACTCTATAAAGCTTATGTGGGAGATCCAGGGATAGATACACCTCATAAAAAAACTAAAAGTCAAGGAATTACAGTTGAACAAAAACAGGAAAATCAAAAAAAGGCCAAAAAAAGAGTAGTGGTAGAACATCTGATTAGGTTGGTAAAAACATTTCGGATAGCTGCCGAAAGATTTCGATTAAAATCCTCAAGATATGAGCAAGTAATTTTGACAGTATGTGGATTAATCAGATGGCGAATAGGCGCAATAGTTTTAAATAGTTAAAAGCCCTAAAAACTTTGAGTAAATATGATATCAGATTACCTGATAAATCCGCTATAATTTGACTGCAACACTGCCAAAGCCTGATTTAAACGTTGGTTTTGGACTGCCTGCCCTTTCGGGGGCAGGCAGTCCAAAACCAATATTAGAGAGGCTTTGACAGTTTTTGGAGAGGTCTATTGGCATTTGGTCCGTAACGTGGGATTTTTTTCTATTTATTTCAAGGAAGTCTGGAAGTAACGAGAAAAGTAAAAACCGACGAGGATTAGCTGTATTATTAGTAATCCCAATGCCAAACTGAACTTGAGTTTTAGCAGCAGGGCGATTAGGTGGAATTTGCAGTATTCGCTCTGGCATCACTGTTTTAAACTCAATTCCATCCACTTCAACGGCGTTGCTTTCATTCGATTCTCGTGATGTCATATTGGCAACCCTCTCAAGAATTACTGTTATTTTTTAATCTAAGTAAAAGCAAATAAGCAAATAATTATACTTACTTGAGCGGGACTTACGCAAAGAAACTAAGGGCGATCCGAGAAATCGTTGATTTGGCAACCATAGATATGCCTCCCTTCCGCGCTCGCGCTGGCGCGCCGCGGCGCGAACGCGAACGACGGTCGAAATCGGGTTTCTGGCAACGCCCTTGCGTCAGTCCTGTTGATATAACATATTGACTGCCAACATAATTTTTAGCTTGATAAACTTTTTGGATCGCGCATCCCTTTGGTCACTTGAAGTCGAGGAAGCGTACGCAAACATTCCGACCCCACTATAACCCCAGCACCCAGAAATGGTATAACTTTCTCACCACAGTCAGCGTGGAACTCGGCAGGTTAATTGTTGGTCAAATTTAATTCACAACCATTGCAAGCTTCCCCAAACTCCGTTATGCACCATTTTTCCAGGCTAGAGAAGACCTCACTATTGGGCGGGGTAACATCCCCCCTAGTCGCAGTTTTATTAATTTTGACTGCTGGGAGTGCAGTTGCACCCCCCGTAGCAGCCAATTCCAATTCAACGCGCCTCGAAACGGCTCAAGTTCCCGTCGGTGCGAATATTATTTACGTCAACCCCCAAACTGGTAACGACAGTGCGGGTGCTGGTAGTAGCGAAACTGCGCCTTATCGCACAATTAGCTATGCGCTCCAGCAAGCGCAAGCAAATGCGATTATTCAGCTCCAACCAGGCTCTTATACGCCGGATACGGGCGAAGTTTTTCCCCTGACGCTCAAAAGCGGCGTTACTCTGCGCGGCGATGAATCTTCCAAAGGTCAAACGGTGGTAATTATTGGCGGCGGACAGTTTCTCAGTCCGACTTTTTCCCGCCAAAACGTGACGATACTCGCTCAAAACGATAGCCAGATTGCAGGCGTGACCATCACTAACCCGAATAAACGCGGCACCGGAGTTTGGGTTGAATCTACCAATCCGGTTATCCGCAACAATATCTTTATTTCCAATAAGCGGGATGGGATATTTGTTACGGGAACCGCTGACCCGAAAATTGAAAATAACATCTTCCGCGAAAACGACGCCAACGGTATTTCTGTGGCGAAGTCTGCCAAGGGCGAAATTCGCGGGAATTTGTTTGTAAATACGGGTTTTGGGATGGCTATCGGCGGTAATTCCACGCCTTTAGTCGTAGAAAACCGCATTCTGCAAAATACCGATGGAATTTATATTAACGATTCCGCTCGTCCGGTTTTGCGCGGCAATTTAATTGAGAACAACGCGCGGGATGGCGTCATCGCAACGATTAATTCTCAACCAGATCTCGGAACTGCTGATAACCCCGGTAATAACTTGATTCGCGGTAACGGTAAAGCTGACTTGAATAATTCCACCGCGAGCAATACTATTTCTGCTGTGGGTAACGATATCAACCGCAGTCGTATTACTGGACGGGTGGAGTTTGTTGCAGCACAAGTTAACCCGCCTGGTGGGGGTTCGGGGACTTTTGCCGATATCGAAGGTCATTGGGCGAAACCTTATATCGAAGCACTTGCTGCTAAAGGCATCTTAACCGGGTTTTCTGATGGTACGTTTCGCCCCCGCGAACCTGTCAACCGCGCTCAGTTTGCCGTTATTATCAATAAGGCTTTTTCTCCCCCTCCGGTGCGCCCTGCGGTGAGTTTTGCCGATGTGAGCCACAATTTCTGGGCGTTTCAAGATATTCAAGTCGCTTACCAGGGTGGTTTTCTGTCTGGGGTAGATAGTCGCACGTTTCGCCCCGCCCAGGAAATTACCAGAGTTCAAGCACTCGTTTCCCTCGCCAGCGGATTAAAACTGCCTCCTGGGGATGCCAGCATTGTTTCGCTTTACAAGGATGCAGCTCAAATTCCCGGTTATGCGATCGCTCCCATCGCCGCCGCCACCAAGCAGCAGCTGGTGGTCAACTTTCCCCAACAAACTTTCTTAAATCCCAACCAAGTCGCTACCCGCGCTGATATCGCGGCGTTTGTCTACCAGGCACTCGTTAACAAAGGTAGCGCCCAAGCTATTCCCTCGCCTTATGTGGTAAGGGTTTCTCAAACCAACCAACCTTAAGGTATCAGGACTTACGCGCGATGATCCTAGAAACCGGGTCAGGACTTACGCAAAAAAACAAAGGTGATATGAAAAGTCGCGAGATTGACGCATCACCTTTGTTTTTGGCCCCGTGTGCCTAAGTCCTGCGGGTTTCTTTGCGTAAGTTCTGGCTATACCTGTGTTGCGCCGCTTGCTCTTCCTCCGGGTAGAGGCAGCGCGCCATAGAGCTTAATTATCCTAAAGTAAAGCGCCAGTCTGCTTATATTTGCAGATCTGGCGCTCTACGAGTGACTTTATCAAGGTGTCACATTGTTAAGGTTAGGGTCTTTATCAAAGCTGACCCCATTTGAGCATCCCGTAAAGGAGGGTCTTATAGTCAGGGTCTTTATATTGGCTGACCCCGTTTGACATAACTATATTCACATCTATATTGGGAAAACTTAAATTTCATAATATTTTCTTTAGAATTGTCGCCCTTCGTGTCCGATTGTTAAATACTGTAAATTTTAGATGAATTTTACGCTGTATAAAACAATTTTCGCAAAAAGTGTGATAGGGGGGAGACAATCCTGGAGCCGCCATTGCAATCGCCATGATAGCCTATGGCTTCAGAATCAAGCCAAGGGGTGTCAATTTCGGGAAACTATAGCGGATTGCAGCCGCATGAGGTACACCGCACAGCTGTGTACCTCATATCGTTGACCGTTGCATCTAAATGATTAAAATTGGTTGAAGGGGCACGGCGGGAGAAAACCTTCTCGTTAAGGGCAAAGCTGATTGATGCCGTGCCCCTACAACGATCGTTGATACGATTGAAAATTTCTATAATTCCGATGCCTGCTCACCTGCTCACCTGCTCACACAGGCGAGACGCCTGTGCTACCCTGCTATGTCAACGCTATCGCCCTGTTTTGAGGGCCATCTGACGGTCAAAACGGTACAATCAGACTCAGCCAGCCACCAATGACGCACGCCTGGAAGCCAGAGTGCATAGTCACCTGGTTGAGATAGGACGACTTCTCGATCGGAAAATTGCAGGCGGAAGCACCCGCTAATCAGGATAGAAACTGTGGTAGCAGAAGCATTCACGGCCCACTGGGATCTGCCTTCCCCAGCTTTATGGGTCGCCCATTTTACTTCTACATCCGGGGTGGAACGAGGGCTATCGCTTGGTTCGATAAAATGACCGATGAACCAACCCCAGCGACTCGAACCATCAACAGCGGCATTGCCAACGATAACTTCCGACGGCATCAGGTAATCTCCGGAACTAATATGTGTCCTTTATAACCAGCATTTTCGTAACGGGTGAGGATGTTGCAAGCGATCGCATCTGCCTTCCCTTCCTCAACTAGGGCGACGCAAGCACCGCCGAACCCCGCACCCGTCAACCGCGCGCCGAAGACTCCCGGTGTTTCTTGTAACATTGCTACTAGGGTATCCAAGGGGGGGACGGAAACTTCGTAATCATCGCGCAGACTGGTGTGGGAAGCATTCATTAATTCGCCAAAGCGGATCGCCGATACACCGGAGAGTACTTGCAGCACTCTGTTATTTTCTGTCACGACGTGACGGGCGCGACGTCGCAGGGGTTCGGGTAAAATTTCTACAGCTTGCGGATCGGCGATATCTCTTAAAGCTTTAACTTTTAGCAACTTTGCCCCCTCCTCGCATTCCCCGCGACGTTGGTTATATCCACTACCTGCCAGCTTGCGAGGGACGCCGCTATCGATGACCAAAATTTCGGCACCGGCGGGGAAAGGTAATACTCGACGGTAGAGGGTACGAGTATCCAAAAATAACATTGAATTAGTATCGGCTAAACTCGATGCCATTTGATCCATAATGCCGCATTGGACGCCAGCATATTGAATTTCAGCTTGTTGTCCGAATTGGGCAATTTGGATATCATCGATGTTGAGATTTAAGAGCTTACGTAAACTCCTTAATGTCGCGACTTCCAAAGCTGCGCTGCTAGACAAACCCGAACCCATCGGTACGGAAGAAGTCACGTATAAATTTAGCGGCGGTATTGTATATCCGGTTGTTTCCAAAACTCGAATACACCCCAAAATATAGCTAGCAAATCCTTCTGTAGTGGGATGATTTTCTGAAATACTTACCTTTTGGTCGAGTTCTTGGGAATAAAAATGGTGCTGCGAATCGCTGCTGAAACTTAGTTGGACAGTCGTGCGTTGGGGTATTGCCGTTGGGAGAACAAACCCATCGTTATAGTCGGTGTGTTCGCCGAGTAAGTTTACCCTTCCTGGCGCACTTGCTTCTGTTTGTGGTGCGGTATCAAATACCTGCTGAAACTCTGGCATAATAGATAACTCAAAGGGAAAACATTGCTTTTTTTAGTTTTAGATCTGTGGGGGCGGGTTTATATATATTTTTGGCTTCTTTTATGTATTGTTGGTAAAACCCGCCCCTACATTCCAGCAGATTGCAAACTCGTCTGTGGTACAGCCTTTTGGCTGAGTTTGTCTAGCGGCACCCTTAAGGGTGCCGCTAAACAAACTCAGGTGTACCTCGGCTGCAATCTGCTATAAATTATCCCATCTCCAAAGGCAAGGGGCGCAATCTCGCTTCTATTTCAATACTAGGCCAATTGGCATCGAAAGTTAGATTTTCCAACTTTCCATCCGCCAGAATAACAAAAGTATCTTCAATCTTTGCAGCGGGTAAACTTGGATTCCAAGCAACCGCCATATTTTCTGCCAAAGTATCGGTAGTAGTAGGATTTGCGACAATTTCTCGCGCTAGATATCCGGTTGTTCCTCCTTGGTGATGTTCGCGGATGGCATTGGCATATCCATATTTTTCATAAGCTTGTTTCAGCGCATCGTAAACGGAATTAAGCGCTGTTCCTCCTTGGCATAAATTCAGCGCGCAAGCTTCGATTTGTTGGATATCCTGGTGCAATTTTTTGTATTCATCCGCCATAGCGCCAAAACAAACAAATCGGGTAAGATTCGCGTACAAACCATATCCCCTAGCGCAAAATACCATCATCGCTTGGTGTCCAATTTGTTCGCTGCTGGGTGTAGCATGACGATAAAGTGGTAAACGCAAGTCACCAGCAACTAAAGTTAATGCTGGATGTAACCCCCTCGCCCACAATGCTTCTGCACCTGCGCCCGCTAGCTGATATTCTGTCCAAGTAGGCTTAGCGGCTTTTAGCACTTCTGTCATCGCTTCGCTTGCTTTACGCCCGACTTCGCGATATCGCTCTAATTCGCTTGACATTAGTACCCGTTTGTGATTTTGCAGCGATGGGGGCAATCGTTTTTCGATGTGGGGAATGGGGCGATCGCATAAGACTTTCCCCCCATTTGTAGCTTCTCTTACAAAAGATTCCCGCGCCTCTGCATCTGCCCAAGGGTTGATTTGGAATTGAAAATTATCGGAAATTTCCTCATCTTTTAACCGCTGGGCTTCAATTTCATCGGTCAATATCCAAGCATTTTCTAACGTTACCAATACTTCTGCTACTCCGGTTTCTGCAGTTAGCAATACGGTATTTGAACCCCCAGCAGTCGCCCATGCAAACCAGTCCGTACCTTTGAGACGAACGCCTTGTGCTTCGGTTTCTGTTAATGCGTTTCGGATTAATTCTAGTTTGGCAGAAACTTCTGAGGAGAATTTATAATTCATAATTTTCCCTCCTAAATTATCGAATTTTGAAATTTCGCACTAGCAATTCCATCCGCCCGTAGATTAAAATCCAAGGGCTTTTAGCAGCAGTCCTTTCAAAAAAACTGAAGATTGTTTTTTAGTCCACTTAAGTGGACTTGAGCTATAGCTGTGGAAATTGATTTCCGGGCGGGTTTGATACGTGAGTTGTAAAGCGTTGTTCATAACATTTTTGCCTGATGAAATTTCGCGCCATTAATTTTGCTATCCCGGATATTAAAATCCAAGGGCTTTTAGCAGCAGTCCTCTCAAGCGGACTGAAGATTGTTTTTTAGTTTACTTGAGTGGACTTTTGCTATAGCTGTGGAAATTCATTGGCGGGCGGGGGAGGACTGAAGATTGTTTTTTAGTCCACTTAAGTGGACTTGAGCTATAGCTGTGGAAATTGATTTCCGGGCGGGTTTGATACGTGAGTTGTAAAGCGTTGTTCATACTCTCACTGGAGTTGTAAGATTTACATGTACAGCTTGCAATTCTTTCGCCTTATCTTCTGGAAGCGCATCGTTAGCAAACATTCCTGCTGCTAGTTCGGTTCCGGCTAGATATTTTAAGCGATCGCTTGTACGATAAGGTGGATAAAACTCGGCGTGTAAGTGCGCTTCTGGATGATAATTTCCATCGGTTGGTGCTTGAAACCACGCCATTAAATACGGAAAGGGACGATGCCACAAACCATCGTATTTAAGGGTGACTGTTTTTAACGCCCTCGCCAGTCCTTGACGCTGCTTTTCGGTCAAATCTAAAAATGTCGCTGCGGGTTGAATCGGGGCAAGCCAAACTTCGTAGGGATAGCGGGCGCAAACGGGAACGAATGCGATCGCTTCCTCATCCAAATAAAGGATTCGTTGGTTATCTTCTATTTCTTTTTGGATTAAATCTTGCAGCAAACCTCGCTGATGTTCTTGGTAATATTTTTGCTGCATTTCTAACATTCTTGCTGGCACAGGTGGCACAAATGGATAGGCGTATATTTGCCCGTGGGGATGCAGCAACGTTACCCCCATTTCTACGCCTTTATTCTCGAAGGGGAGGACGTATTTTATCTGCGGGGAATCTCCTAATACGCGCGTGCGATCGCTCCACACCTGCAACAATAATTCCAGATGATCCAATTCCAACGTACTGAGATTGGCATTTGGATCTTGTGTAAAAACAACAACTTCGCACGCCCCGTTAGCTGGTAAGGTATCGACAATGCTAACAGGCGCATCCTTTGCCCCCAGAGTCATTGAAGGAAAACGGTTATCAAACACCGCCACGTCATACTTACCTTGCGGTAGTTCTGTCGGAAACTTCGGATCGATAGTCGGTGCCAGGGGGTTATATTCCGGCGGCGGCATGAAAGTGCGCCCCTGACGGTGACTGGCATATGCTATCCATTCCCCCCGCAACGGATGCCAGCGCAAATGGGGGTTTGCCCCCAGAGGTTCATCGCTGGGACTGGGGGCGATAATTCCCTCATCAATCGGATATCGGCTGTATAAGGTCAGTTTGCGACCATCTGGTTTTAACAGCTTCTGGGAGTACATCTTTTGACGAATTTCGGCTTTCACTCTTGAGAGTATAGCTGCCTCGCTTTCCTACCTGCCCCTACCTATAGTTGCAAATTAACATTTGTGAGCGAAAAGCTCAAATTTGATCGGGACTTACCCACGACAAGCCTATCACCAAAGTTTCTTGCTGCGATCTCTAGTTGCCAAACCGACGATTTTTCAGAGAAACTTTGGTGTTTGCGTAAGTTTTATTGATGTTACTTTTTATTTGGCAAAAGCATAAGGAATATTGCTAAACTTGCCAAGATGCTAATTTAAGAAGAGATTAATTTCTACTATCTAAAGATAGATTATCAACACCGGGATTATAGTGAACAGATTATTTATCCGCCGACGCTTGCATAGTACTAAGTCTTTTGGCAACCAATCCTTGCCAGTGTTGGCAGGAATCGCTGTTTTAGCCGCTACCCTGTTCCTCAGACAAGCCGTGATTGCACAGGAGGAGGCTGCAATTGACCGCACGCTGCGCTTGCAAGCAGAGAATGCGAAAATCCAGGTTACAGAAAATCTGCTAGGGCAAACCCAGGCGCTAGTTCGGATGGCTGAGGGTTGGGAGGTGCAAGGAAAGCCGCGTCAGGAATACTGGGAAGCTGATGCAAGGCTTTATGTTCAGGACTACCCCGCTTTCCAAGCGATTGAATGGGTAGATGCCTCTAATTATGTGCGCTGGATTGTGCCACTTAAGGGAAACGAGGCGGCGCTCAACATCAACCTGGGGTTTGAACCGAAACGGCAGATGGCGTTGGAGGGGTCTAGAAACACAAGTCAAATAGTTTTTACCCCTACTATCGAACTCAAGCAAGGTGGCAAAGGATTTCTGCTTTTCGTACCCATCGGCAGCAGACTGGACTTCGGTGGGTATATTGTGGGTGTATTTCAAACTGAAAAATTCTTCGACTACACTTTCAAAGAGTTAGATAGGCGGGTTGGACGTAAATACGGGGTGGCGATTTTTGAGGGCGACCAAGAAATTTATAGTCATTACCACAGCAATAGGCGCAACGAACAGAAATGGAGTCATCAGACGACGATCAATTTTTACGGTATCACTTGGCATCTGCGGATTTGGCCTGAGCCGGAGTTAGTTGAAGAAAAATCTCTACTAGATGAATTAATTTTGGCTGGGGGAGTAACTATAGCTTGCTTGCTTTCTGGGACAATTTTTTTATTTCAAACCAGCCAGCGCCAGGTAAAAAAACTTGATGCAGCCAACCACAACCTCGAAAATGAAATCGTTGAACGCCAACGAGTAGAGGAGGCGTTAAAAAAAAGCGAGAGGCTATTTCGCATCTTGGCTGAAATCTCCCCGGTGGGAATTTTCCGCTCAGATGCTGAGGGACAAATTATTTATGCCAACTCACGCGCTTGTCAAATAGTTGGCGTGACCTTGGAAAAAGTACTGGGATGGAAATGGGGCGATTATCTTCATCCAGAGGAGCGACAACGAGTCTATAAAACCTGGCTATATGCGATCGCTCATCAAGTTCCTTGGCATGAAGAATACCGTTTATTACATCAGGAAGGAAGGGTAATCTGGGTATTAGCCCAAACCGATGTAGAACGGGAAGAAACAGGCACTGTCATCGGATATGTGGGGACTTTAACCGACATCACCGAACGCAAACAAGCAGAATTCGCTCTCCAACAAGCACTAGCAGCAGCCGAAGCAGCTAATCGCGCCAAAAGTGCCTTTCTTGCTTCTATGAGTCACGAACTGCGTACTCCTCTCAATGCGATTCTCGGCTTTAGCCAGATCCTATCTTCGAGCGAGTCTTTGACGCTAGAGGAACGGGAACAGATAGAGATCGTTAATCGTAGCGGTCAGCATTTGCTGGAGCTAATCAACGACATTTTGTCAATGTCCAAAATTGAAGCGGGTCGCATTACCTTAAATGAAAATCGCTTTGATTTGTACGGACTACTCGACTCAGTTAAAGATCTGCTGCAACTCAAAGCCAAATCTAAAGGATTGCAGCTTTTTTTTGCATACGCAAAAGACATTCCCCAATACATTCAAACCGATGAAAGCAAACTCCGCCAAGTCCTGATTAATCTCTTGGGTAACGCGATTAAATTTACCTCGACTGGCAGCGTTACCTTGCGCGTAAAAATAGCAGAGGAGCAGGGGAGATGGGGAGCAGGTGAGCAGTTGAGCAGGGGAGCAGGTGAGCAGGTGAGCAAGGAACTCCAGGAGAATGTATATCCAAATGCCCCTCTGCCCCTCTGCCCCTCTGCCCACCTGCCCACCTGCCCCTCTGCCACTCTGCACTCAAATCATCTCAGCCTTTGGTTTAACGTCGAAGACACTGGGCCTGGTATTGCCCCTGAAGAAATAGACGTTTTATTTGAACCATTTGTGCAAACCAAAACAGGACAAAAATCGATTGAAGGAACCGGCTTAGGTTTAGCTATTAGCCGAGAATTTGTCAGATTGATGGGGGGAGATATCAGCGTCAGCAGCACCCTCGGTCAGGGTTCAATTTTTACCTTTGATATCAAAGTGAGTTTGGTAGATGCGGCTGATATTGAAACAACAGTAACCAGTCTGCGAGTCATTGGTTTAGAGCCAAATCAACCAAAATACCGCATCTTAATTGTTGAGGATATAGAACAGAATCGCCTTCTGCTGTCCCAACTGCTTGCACGCTTGGGATTTGAACTTCGTGAAGCTATCAATGGTCAAGAAGCTGTTGAAATGTGGCAGAGTTGGCAACCAGATCTAATTGTGATGGATATGAAAATGCCAGTCATGGACGGCTACGAGGCAACCAAGCGAATACGCGAAGCACCAAACAGTCAGGATACTGTTATTATTGCCCTGACAGCCAGTGCATTTGATGAGCAGCGAGAAGATATTTTAACAGCTGGTTGTAATGACTTTATTAGTAAACCCTTCCGAGGGGAAATTTTATATGAAAAAATAGCGCTTTACTTAAACATTCGCTATATTTATGCAGGAGAAAATCAAGCTGCTTCAATTCAGCAATCGCTACAGCCTTTGCAGTTGACAAAAGAGGCGCTAAGTGTTATGCCAAATGAGTGGGTGGAAGAGCTATATCAGGCAGCGATCGCACTCGATGAAAGGCGAATTATCGAACTGATTAACCAAATTCCCGCTCGTGAAGCTGTGCTTGCCAAAATTTTAACAGATTTAGTCGATAATTTTCGTCTAGACCTGATTGTCAATTGTTTAAATGAGGAATTTTGAAACGAATAACGCAAGTTGCAAGCTTGCTAATTGCTAATTGCTAATTGCTAATATAGGATTTTTACTCACATTAGCCATTAGCCTCGTGACCCAGGCGGTCGCCTGGGAACGCCATTAGCTGCTATGCATGAGATAACCAGCAACTTGAGTTAATACTAATAAAAGCTTTTATCTATCCCCCTTTCTCGTTTCCTGGCTCTGCCAGGAAATGTCTAATTAGAGGCTCTGCCTCTGTATTATACCAAAGCGAGGCAGAGCCTCTATATCAGAGTTCCCATGCAGAGCATGGGAACGAGTTACGAGTTACAAATATGGTGGAATGGTGCGTTACGCTATCGCTAACTACTCCTAAAGATATTTTAAAAGCCTGCGTAGGCAGGCTTTGTTTGTATAGCCGCGCCTTTAGGCGTTAGGCATTATTCCCTCAAATTGTTGCCTTTGATTCTGCAATTCATCGGCTAAAGGCTGATAAATTTCCCTTTCTCCCACATCATCAGGATAGTCCCAAAGACCGTTGTGGCAGTGGCGGTCATCTTCCCAACCAGGGTGATTGATAATTGGGTATAAACAAATTCCTTCAACTGGAATCCCCATTTTAATTGCCGCCAATACTTCACCGCAGACATACTTAAACCAAAGCGGTCTATAATAATCCTCTGTTCCCGTTTCAGCGATGAACAAAGGACGCTGATACCGCTCTGAAACTTCCTGTAACATGTATCGAAATGGGGTATACAGGGGATCGGTTATTTTCATCGGTTCTTCTTTGTGAATCCACTGATTGCGGTCGTAATAATTCACACCGATGATATCGAGATATTTTTCCTGTCCGCCTAGTTCGGGATGTTGCCTTCCAGCAATCATATCCCAAGCTTGATATTGGGCTAGACGATAATTTTCGGCGATAATGCGATCGCTCAACTTCTTCGGGTCGGCAATAATATTAATCACCGGATCGATCAAGCACATTCTGGCTTTGGGATTCACATCCCAGACTGCTTCTATCGCTGCGATCGCTGCCCGTACCAATTGTACCTTTAGTTCGTCTCCCCGCCCTTTGGCAAACGGATTGATAATTCCCTTATCCCCACCTGCCCAAGAAACAAAGGAAATCTCATTTACGGGTGTAATGAAAGGAATAGCATCGCTTTCATCTTTTAGCAATTGGGTAAAAGCACGCGCCAAACGTTCAAAGCGCTTGACAAATTCCGGACTAAAGATATCAATATCATCAGGCCAGCCATAGTGGAATAAATCCCACATTACCTGCATCCCCATTTTATTCGCAGTCCGCCAAATAGGTAGCACGGTGGCAAAATCAAATTTACCCTGACGTTCGATCAAGTGCCAGCGAATCCCTTCCCTGACGGTAAAAATTCCTTGGTCTTGCAAGCGCTGATAATCAGGGGCAACAAATTGATCGTGGAAGGTAGAAGCAACGACATCTAAGCGCCTACCCGAACGTGTATGGTGGGTGGAACATTCAAATCCACCCATGAAGAAACTATTGAATATGGTCATTGGTGATTGGTAATTGGTAATTGGTCATTGGTAATGGGTAGCGGGTAGTGGGTAGTAGGTAAATTTTTTCTATCTATTACCAATTACCCATTACCCATTACCCATTACCTATTAACGCAAGTTGCTAGTTATAAACAAGGGCGTTGCCAGCTGGCTAATTGCTAATTGCTAATATAGTATTTTTACTGACATTAGCCATTAGCCATTAGCCATTAGCTTCTATTCATGAGATAACTAGCAACTTGAGTTATTACCGATTTGCTGGTAAAAACTCAGCTTCCGGTAATTTTGATTCAACAGGCGGGGGGATGACATCTTCCTCGCGGATAGTCCATCCTAAAGTTGCTGCTGCGATTGCTTCGAGCGGAAACTTCGGCGTCCGGTCGGCATATAATAAACCGTTGGCTTCTTGGAACGTATCTGTCAATTGGGTATAGCAAAAGCCGCTGAATAATTCTACTTTATTCACCGCATTTAGTAGCGCGGTATACCGCATTTGCAACTCAGATGTGTTCGAGGAACGAACGTATCCCCAGACTTTATCCGCTTCGGGGTTATTGCGTTCCGCGTAGGCAATGCCACCAAATTCAGTTAACATGATCGGTTGTCCTCGGTGGGGGTGTCCATCCAAAGTCAGGATGCGACCTCCGGGACGCTTGTGAGCGAACAATTCTGCTAAGTTAACTTGAGGGCCGTAGCGTTTTGCCAAACTGCGGGGATTGTTATCGTAATCGTGGATAGCGAGAATATCTGTCGCCACACTTTCCCAACCATCGTTACCAACAACGGGACGAGTCGGGTCTAAAGTTTTGGTCAAATGATACAGCGCTTGGACACAATGTCGATGGGCGGGGGTTTCAACTAAATTCGGTACGCCCCAAGATTCGTTAAACGGAACCCACACTACAATACATGGGTGGCTAGCATCGCGCTCGATAACTTGGGTCCATTCTTTTGTCAGTCGTTCTACCGCTTTGGGTGTAAATCTGTATGCGCTGGGCATTTCTTCCCAAACTAGCAAACCGAGGACATCTGCCCAATATAAAAAGCGCGGATCTTCTATCTTTTGGTGCTTGCGTACTCCGTTAAACCCCATTGCTTTAACTAATTCCACATCCCGTTGAATTGCTTCATCATCGGGTGGCGTCATCAGGGTATCGGGCCAGTATCCTTGGTCTAGAATTAGACGCAGGTAGTAGGGACGACCGTTGAGCATGAAGCGATCGCGCTGGATACTCACCGCGCGCATTGCTGTATAAGACTTCACCTCATCCAGCAATTTACCTTCGTGCCACAGTTCAATCTCAGCATCAATTAATGTCGGTTTTTCCGGACTCCAAAGCAATTCATTGCGGTAGTCATCAATACCAGGATCGGAAAGCGCAATCCGGCGATGAATCTCTCCGTGAATTACTTCGTAGGTATCGTTGACCAACAGTTGACAACCTGCTGTCAGTTTTACCTTGATTTGCACACCATCTTTAAATTCACCCGCCACAAACGCTTCAAAACCAATTTCCCAGCGTTCAAACTGCGGCGTCCAGCGGATACGATCGATATAGGTGTTGGGGACGCGCTCAACCCAAACGGTTTGCCAAATCCCGCTGGTGCGAGGATACCAAATACTGTGAGGTTCGCGCTGCCAATCTTGCTTTCCGCGCGGTTTTGCTAATTCATGGGGGTCATCTTCTGCCCAAACTGTGACTCGCTGACGCCCATTTTGATGCAAAACTGGTGTAATATCCGCACTAAACGGGGTATGCCCGCCTTCGTGTTCGATGATAAATTGATCGTTTACCCAAACTCTTGCTTTATAATCTACCGCCCCAAAGTGGAGCAATACGCGACCTTCCCCTTCAGGTACGTCAAATTCGCGCTCGTACCAGCAATTCGGATGAAATCCCGTATCGCCAATTCCGCTTCTAGAAGATTCCGGCGCAAAGGGAACTTCTATTGTATGAGTCCATTCAGAAATATCGTTGGGTTGCGCGTATTTACCCAGGTCGTCAAAGGTAAATTTCCACGCACCGTTCAGACAATGCCAATGCGATCGCATCAATTGCGGACGCGGATATGCCGCCCTTGAAGAATTAGCGCCGATACCAGGCTCAGCGGTATCTTTCACGTAACAATTTTCCAGCCACTTACCCAATGATTGCATAAAAACATCTACCCCAGGTTATATTTCTATTCTATCTATTCGTAACAGATAATAAACACCTTTAAGTAAGTTTACAAAAATTTTAATCTTCATTATTGATGAGTTTGCTAAACCCTTAATACAGAAGAGTTCGCTTATACAAGTAAAAAAATAGTAGGGCAGAGATTGCTTACCCTACTACTGATGAATCGACCTGTTATTGATCAGCTTGGACTATCTATGCATTAACGCAATGGCTGCGGCTAATAGCTAAAGGCTAATGTCAGAGACAAGCTATATTAAGTAACTTTTACAAGCAATGAGCAATTAGCAATTAGCAATTAGCCTTAATTAGAAACACTCTCAAAAACTTGATCCAAACCAGTCAGTTCAAACAATATTCTGGCTTGCTCGTTCATCGAGCAGATAAAAAGTTTTCTACCCGCATCGCGAACTGTTTTGAATGCTAACACTAGAGCGAGTAAGCCAGAACTGGTAATACAAGCAACTTCTTTGAGGTCAATCAAAACCGTGTTAAATCCACCCTCAATAATTCTTTCAATTTCTCGATGAAATTGACTGGCAGTTGCACTATCGAAAACCTTGGGAAACTTCACCACTGGAGTGATAATATTCTTATCGACGCTCGTCTTCATTTCACTGACCTCATTTCAACTGTTGCTGATACAATCCGACGTGACTATGCTCGCAAATCACAAATTAATAGCGGTATTCAAAATGAATTTTATTCTGCACAAATACCGCTAACAATCTGTAGATGCTAGGTATACTTGCCTGACATAGTCTTAGTTAAAACATGTTAAGAAGATGTTCAACGTATAACGCGATTGTGCGAATTATTTCATCTATCGTAAGTAGGAATAACTACCTTTAAAATTGGTTGGTAATAGTCAATACAAATATAATAACCGCTGAAAAAACCTCACAGAAGAAACAATTTTATTAATCTAGAGAAGATAAATCAAACGCGGAGCGCCTCAACTGATTGCTAATTGTATACTTTGACGATGCAAGTACCCTCATTTTTATGACTCTAGGATGATTTTTGCTACAAAAACAGAAGAAATTACTTCGCTCGGTAGAAGACTAAAGCCAAAAATCATCGTAAATTTTAATAAAGAGTTGCAAGCGGTTAACTCTTTTGGTAGATGGGTCAAGGGCTAACACCTATCTTTAGGATGAGATCCAAGACAAAGCAAGCTTACACCATCAGGAGGTAGTTAAACAAGCCAGCCTGGGTTTTTAATGCCTTTTAATAGGCATCCAAGTCAATAGACCTGTTAAACCAATCGAATAAAACGTTTCCCAAAAGCAATATGTTTGAACAAGAAGCTAAAATTAACAACTCAGTCAGTCAGGTCGCTTCAAGGGAGGTGAAATCGCCACAAAAGCAGATGTCGAAAGCGGATTTAGGCACATGCAACGCACAGTTACCAGCGGCTCTGGTGTGTTTGTGTCATTTGCGATGGAATTTCGTGTATCAAAGACCGCAACATCTTTTAAGTCGCTGTGCAAAAGAGCGGCGGGTTTTCTTGATTGAAGAGCCGATTTTTAATGCCAATAATTCATCGGGACGATTGGAGATAGGTAAGTGCGAAAGTGGTGTGTGCGTGGTAGTACCGCATTTGCCGGAAGGATTGAGTGAAGAAGAAGCGATTGCAACGCAAAAATCCCTTTTAGACGAACTTTTTCAACAACACCAGATCCAAGACTACATCCTCTGGTACTACACGCCGATGGCGATTCCTTTCACGCGCCACCTAGAACCCCAGGTAGTTGTCTACGACTGCATGGACGAATTATCTGCATTTAAAGGCGCGTCACCCATTTTAAGAGAAAGGGAAGTTGAACTGCTCCAGCGCGCAGACTTAGTATATACCGGCGGACAAAGCCTTTACGAAGCCAAACGCGATCGCCATCCAAATGTGTACGCCTTTCCCAGCAGCATCGACGTACCCCATTTTGCTCAAGCGAGAACATTAACCGCAGATCCCGCAGATCAAGCAAATATTCCCCATCCTCGTCTTGGCTTTTTTGGCGTCATAGACGAACGGATGGACATCGAATTGTTAGCTGGAATCGCCGCAGCAAGACCAGATTGGCATTTGGTCATCATCGGTCCAGTGGTCAAAATCGATCCAAACATCTTACCACGCCCCCAAAATATTCACTATCTTGGGGGCAAATCGTATCAAGAATTACCTGGGTATATCGCCGGGTGGGATGTGGCGCTGCTGCCATTTGCCCGCAACGAATCAACGCGCTTTATTAGTCCCACCAAAACACCCGAATATCTAGCCGCAGGTAAACCAGTTGTGTCTACATCGATTCGCGATGTCGTGCGTCCCTACGGACAAGAAGGGTTAGTTGAAATTGCCGACACGGTAGAAGATTTCGTCGCCGCTGTTGAAAAAGTTATGGCTCGCAATCCGGAAACATCGGGATGGTTGAGTCGAGTTGATGCCTTCTTGGCAAATAATTCTTGGGATCGCACTTGGGCGCAAATGAATCAATTAATCGAGTCCCAAATTAGCGTGAAAAAGACCTGAAGACGCGGATTTTGTCGCGGATACGCGGATGGTATTTGAGAGCTGATAGCTGGTGGGGCGGGTTTTTAGCAATTGTTGATTGTTTTTATGGATTGTTGGTGAAACCCTACCCTGCACAACTAACCATCAGCGATTAGCGATTAGCGATTAGCGATTAGCAATTAGCGATTAGCAATTAGCGATTAGCAATTAGCGATTAGCAATTAGCGATTAGCAATTAGCGATTAGCGATTACCCATTACCGATTACCTATTACCAAACGAGGTGTTCCAATGTTCGATTACTTAATTGTAGGTGCAGGTTTCTCTGGCAGCGTTATTGCGGAACACTTAGCAAGTCAAGCGGGTAAAAAAGTCTTGGTTGTTGACCGGCGCAACCACATCGGCGGGAATGCCTATGACCACTATAACGATGACGGCGTTCTGATTCACAGATATGGCCCGCATATCTTTCATACCAACTCGCGGGATGTGTTTGAGTACCTTTCCCAATTCACCGCTTGGCGTCCCTACGAACATCGCGTTCTTGCCAGCGTAGACGGTCAATTGTTGCCAATTCCGATTAATCTCGATACGATTAACAAGCTTTACAGCTTGAACCTTACCTCATTCCAAGTTGAAGAATTTTTCAAATCGGTTGCCGAACCGAAAGAATATATCCACACTTCAGAAGATGTGGTAGTCAGTAAAGTTGGGCGGGAACTTTACGAAAAATTCTTCCGCAACTACACCCGCAAGCAGTGGGGACTCGATCCATCTGAACTCGATAAATCAGTGATTGCTCGCATTCCCACTCGCACTAACCGCGACGATCGCTATTTTACAGATACCTACCAAGCAATGCCTTTGTATGGTTTTACCCGCATGTTTGAAAACATGCTAAACCATCCGAATATCAAGGTAATGCTAAATACCGATTATCGCGAAATCCAAAAAGTTATCCCGTACCGCGAAATCGTTTTTACCGGACCCGTTGATGAATACTTTGATTACCATTACGGGAAATTGCCTTACCGTTCCCTAGACTTCAAGCACGAAACGTTGAATAAGTCCGTACATCAACCAGCACCCGTTGTAAACTATCCCAACGAGCATCTCTATACCCGCGTCACCGAGTTTAAATACTTGACCGGACAAGAGCATCCTCAGACGAGCATTGTTTACGAATTCCCCCGTGCTGAAGGCGATCCTTATTACCCAGTACCGCGTCCGGAAAATGCCGAACTTTACAAGAAATACAAGGCATTAGCGGATGCAACACCTGGTGTTTATTTTGTCGGCAGGTTGGCGACCTATAAATATTACAACATGGATCAATGCGTGGCTCAGGCGCTGACAACCTACAAACAAATCATCACCAAACAGCGCGATGAAGTCATCAAGGAACCGATCGTTTTATCCAATGGGAAGGAGCCTTCAAGCAGTTCTATGTCCTATTCTGCCCCAGAACCTGTATCGGGAAACGGTAAAGGTAAAGCAGATGCTTACGCTGTGTCTGATAAATAACGCAAGTTGCCAGCTTGCTAATTGCTAATTGCTAATTGCTAATTGATGATTGCGATATCTAGTTAATCTACCATTTTTCGTGAGATTAGCCATTAGCCATTAGCCATTAGCTTCTATGCATGAGATAACTAGCAACTTGGGTTAAATAAGGATTGGGAATTGCTGATTTCAGATTGCAGATTTAATTCCATCTGCAATTTGAAATTTCCTCTATTTTCGACTCGCCCGCTGTTCTAAGCGAAATAGCCAAACCATCAACGCTACGACGCCGACTTGCAGGGCAAAATTAGGCAACGCCGATTCCACTTCTCGACCTGCGGCTAACTGCGCTAGGAATATAAATGCACCGATAAAACCCGAAGCACCGCAAGCTAGATAAACAAATTGCCTCAAACCTCGGTAAGGTGCTTGCGCTTCCGCTTTCAAGCGTGCATATTTTTCCGGGCTAAGGGGTGGTTTGTTTTTGGTGCGATCGCTACTAGATTCGCCCGTACCTGGATCTGCCATTATACTTCCCAATTTAGATTTAAAATTTATTTTAGATTTTAACGGCGCTTGTCAAGCGGGGCGAATTGATCGAGTGCAAAACCGGGACGAAAACCTCCAGTTTTTGCTATATAACGCAAGTTGCTAGTTAACGCAAGTTGCTAGTTATAAACTTTGGCGTTGCCAGCTTGCTAATTGCTAATTGCTAATATAGGATTTTTACCAATCTCGCCATTAGCCATTAGCCATTAGCCGCTCCCAGAGAGATAACTAGCAACTTGAGTTAGTTATGGAATATTGGTATTAGATCCCCCCCAGCCCCCCTTAATCAGGGGGGGCTGGGGGGGATCCCCCTCCCGTCCCCCTTCAAAAGGGGGATGTGAGGGGGATCGCTTTTTTTCTCCGGGGTTTGGGGGGATCGGTTTTATAACTAGCAACTTGCGTTATATAGTCTCAGCGCAAATCATAGACAAATGCAAGAATTTCTCCGATTTTATCTTAATGGGCAGTTTTTTTACTGTTGAGTTCTACAATCTATCCAGGTATACGCGAGCGCAGTTTTGCTTATTGTGACTCGACGGTAATCTGTCAATAGCAATATCTTGATTCTACAGTTTAGCTCTAACCATTTTTCGTTATTGACCTAATCTTTAGATAGAATAAACAAGCAATTTATGTATATAAATATACATAAATCAATTTATTATATAGTTCCTGAGGCAGAGGAGTACAAAAAATAATAAAGTTACTGTTTGATTAGGAAATCACAAAATATGCCTCTAATTTTGGCGCTTAGGTAAGCGAGCCTAGCTCCAATTAATCACTCATAAGTTGTAAGTTTGATTTAAGAAGGTGGCATAGAAGTCGAGAAGCTCACTGTTTTAACGAAGGAGATGTCATGAGTCTAAAAAATAATCCAAAACTGTCAATCAAAAATATTACAAGTTTGGCAGGAGTTGCTATTGCAAGTGTTTTACTGAGCTTCCCTGTCTCAGCTCAGACTACTAGCGCTCAAGGATTTGGTAATCCCGGTACCACTAGCGGTCAGGGATTTGATACTCCCGGTACCACTGGCGGTCAAGGATTTGATACTCCCGGTACCACTGGCGGTCAAGGATTTGATACTCCCGGTACCACTGGCGGTCAAGGATTTGATACTCCCGGTACCACTGGCGGTCAGGGATTTGATACTCCCGGTACCACTGGCGGTCAGGGATTTGATACTCCCGGTACCACTGGCGGTCAGGGAACCACAGGTGGGGGTGTAAGAGGTCTTTGGTAATTTTCCAACCATTTCCTACTTCTACAAACACTCTTCAACCAGACAAAATATTTAATATCACTTCCGTTTAATCGCTTCTCTAATAGTCTTTTGCCTTGGCAAATAATCAAGAAAAATAACAGATAAATGAGAACAAAAGCGGAAGTGATATAAATAATTTATTATTTATATTTACTGGTATAAATACTATTTATATTGAAAAATAATGAAACAATTAGTAGCTTGGGCTAGTTTGATATTAACAATTGGTTTATATTCTAGTCCACCAGTTTCATTGGCATCTGAAGAAACTGTAAGACTTATTAATGTTTCCTCAAATTTAGTCGATCAGCCTACACGCTTAGAGATTAATCTCAGCCGCCGTCAAGTAACTCTATATTACGAAAATATGCCAGTTAAAAGTTATCCAGTGGCAGTAGGGCGTCCGGGTTGGGAAACACCAACGGGTGATTTCCAAGTAATTCAGATGTTTCAAAATCCCAAGTGGATAAACCCTTTAACAGGTAAGCAAATTCCCGGAGGCGACCCACAAAATCCTCTAGGTCGCTACTGGATCGGTTTTTGGACAAATGGTAGAGATTGGATTGGCCTTCATGGTACGCCTAATCCTAATTCAGTAGGTAGAGCGGCGTCTCACGGTTGTATTCGTATGTATAACAAAGATATTGAGGAATTATTTTATCTGGTTACCTTGGGAACAGCAGTAAAGGTAGTGCCATAGGTCCGCTACCAACCCTAATATGGGACAGCTCGATACAGGGACAAGGAGGACAAGGGAGATAAAAGACTCAAGAGTTAGCTTATAACCTACATTCCGCTGTTATCGATGGAATGGGAGATATTCACACCACTTTATAATACATAGTGTAGGTGGTATAATACAAGGAGCCAGCAGGCATTACCCACTAGCTGGGATTAGTTGTTTTTCAGGCGTCAGGGTCATGGCTAAATTTCAGGATCTTCTGGGTTACTTCCGGCCTTACCGGACGACTGCCATCTTGAGTATTGCAGCTGCCAGCATTTTTGAAATTGTCGATTTGGTGGTTCCCTATGCAATTGGACAGATTTTAAACGTTTTGTCGGGTCAACCCGTAGATGGGGCGATCAGTGGGGCGAGCGCTCGCGTTTCTGCATTAACTGGGATTCCTGTCAATAAGTATTTATCCCTAGCGGTGTTGATGGGATTGATATTTGTGGTGACGGTAATGAAAGCGCCGGTACAGGTGTGGCTAACGTGGTGGTTTCACTGGGATATTGCGTTGCGATCGCGGCGCGACCAGTCGGAAAAAGCCGTGGAAAAAATCCTCACCCTACCCCTAGAATTTTATGACGAACACAACCCCGGACGGATTGCCGGACGCATCGCCAGAGGACTGGACAACCACATGTGGAGCTATCCCGAAATTGCGGGGCAGCTAATTCCTAAATTAGGCCGAATTATGGGTATTTTTGCGATAATTTGGTTTATTGAGCGGCGAATAGCCGTTTTATTCCTAATTTCGTTCGCAATCATCCTCAGTTTCAGCCTTAAAGGACTAAAACGCCTGATCGATCGAGAACGAATCCTGGATAAATACAGCGAAAGTACCGACAGCCGCACATCGGAAATCATCACCAACATCAAAACCGTCAAAGCCTTTGCCACTGAACCCGCAGAACTAGCGAGCCAGCAGCGGCGTTTAAATCGACAAACAAAGGTATTTCTCGGTCGCATCCACAGAGGTTACGTCAACCTAACCACCTGGCAAAAAACCGTCGTCGAGATGTGCGTTTTTTTCATCCTGGGTCTGACGCTGGCTGGTACTGTGGGAGGAAGCATGTCTCTGGGACACTTCGTTACCACCTTAACCGTCTCCAGCATGGCTTATGCCGAAGTGGAACCGATTTGTATCGTCGCCGAAACCTTTGCCAGACGCTACGCCTCGATGCTGCGATATCACGAATTTATGCAGCAAAAAGCGGGGTTAGATGCAGCCAGCTTAGTTGGCGCTTCAGCAGAAAGAGTATCGCCTTACCACTTTAGTGGCAAAGTCGAATTTTCCCAGGTTAGTTTCGGATACGACAAAGAAAGCCTGGTTTTAGAAGATATCAACCTGCTGATCGAACCCTATCAAACCGTAGCCTTAGTAGGTCGTTCCGGGTCGGGTAAATCTACCTTAGTCAAACTGCTGTTCCGGTATTTTGAACCTACCCAAGGACGCATCCTGATCGACGGTGAAGATATTCGCAGCTTGGATGTTACGGGTTACCGGCGGCGGCTGGCAATTGTCCACCAGGAGGTAGATATCTTCAACGGCACGCTGCTGGATAATTTGACTTACGGCAACCCCAAAGTCTCGTTTGAGCAAGTCGAGGCAGCTTGTCGAATTGCCAAAGTTGATGAAGTGATTCGGCAGTTGTCCCAAGGGTACTATACGGTAGTGGGAGAAAGAGGCGTGCGGCTATCTGGCGGTCAAAGACAGCGTCTAGGAATTGCCAGAGCGCTATTAGTCGATCCGGATCTGCTAATCTTTGACGAAGCGACTTCGAGCCTAGACTACGAATCCGAGCGCTCGATTCAGCTAGCAATGCAGGGCATCTTGGGGACTCGCACTACAATTATCATTGCCCACCGACTGAGTACGGTGCGCGAAGCCGATAAAATAGTAGTTCTCGATCGCGGTCGAATTGTAGAAGTGGGTAACCATACCGAACTCTTGCGCCGCGAGGGGATATATCGGCGTCTGCACTCGCTGCAAGAGACAGGCGAACTAATTTGAGCTATCGGAGATGGGGAGATGATGGAGATAGGGGAGATCAGGAAGTAATTATTTACCCTCGTTCCCCCTTCCCCATCTGACTGCTAATACTTTGCTGTGATTTACTTACCCCTACGATCGTACGTTCTGGCGACCTCTGAAATCGGCCCTTTTTTGGGAAATATCTGGATCGATATCGCGGTATTGGGATTGATGCTGTTGCTTTCGGCTTTTTTCTCAGGGTCGGAAACCGCGATTACAGGACTCGATAATTTTAAACTCAGGGCGCTGATTAAAGAGCAGGGAGAAACCCGCCGGATTTTTACCCTGGCTTTGGAAAACAGAGCCAGGTTTATTACTACCCTTTTGGTGTGTAACACCTTGGTGAATAATTTTTCTGCGATTCTGACCAGCAATTTATTTGCCTTGTGGTTGGGTAATGCTGGAATTGGAATTGCTACTGGCGTCGTGACGTTTCTAGTGCTGATTTTTGGCGAAGTGACGCCCAAATCTTTGGCTATCGGCAATGTGATGCCGGTTTTTAAGTTGGTAGTTCGTCCGATTTACTGGCTTTCGATTGCTTTGTCGCCGGTGATTTATTTGTTTGAAACAATTGCCCAGAGAGTGATTCGCCTGTTTCAGGGGGGTGTTGTTCCAGAGGGCGAGTCTTTAAAAGACCTGGAATTGATGATTGAAATTTTAGGCGGTAAGGGGCATTTGGATTTGGATCAGCACTCCTTGCTGAATAAAGCCTTGAAGCTCGATAGCAAGAGCGCTCGCGATTTGGTAAAACCCAGGATAGAGATGCAGACGATTTCCCGCGACGCGACTTTACAGGATTTGGTCAATCTTTGCTTAGAAACCGGGTATTCCCGCATTCCGGTGCAGGAAGAGTCGAAAGACCAAATTGTCGGAATTGTTCACCTCAAGCGAGCGCTTCAGTATTTGAAATTTTTGCAGAAAGAAGGTTACGACAATGGCTCGGTAACCGAGGTGATGGATTTGCCAGTTTTTGTGCCGGATACTAAACGAGTCGCTAATCTGCTCAAGGAGATGCTGCAACGGCGCTTGCATATCGCGATTGTGGTGGACGAGTACGGCGGTACGGTGGGACTGCTGACCCTGGAAGATATTTTGGAAGAGCTGGTGGGAGAAATTTATGACGAGAGCGATTTTCCGGCGCGCACTTCTGATCGAGGTGCGAAGTCTTACAGCCAGCGCGATCGTACCACCGGCGGCTCGCCGCCCCGATGCCACAAAAATTAATTTACTCAAACCCCTTGCCATCTCAAAAATTGTTGTGCTACTATTATTAATCGTGGTTGACATGGGTCGGTGTCCGAGTGGTTAATGGAGGCGGACTGTAAATCCGCTGGCTTGCGCCTACGCTAGTTCGAATCTAGCCCGGCCCACCACAAAATATGGTAGATTTTAGATGGTGAATCTGAAATTTGCACATACAGCAGAGTGCCCGTGTGGCTCAGTGGTAGAGCACGCCCTTGGTAAGGGCGAGGTCACGAGTTCAATCCTCGTCACGGGCTTTGATAAAAAAGACGAAATAATAAGTATTTGAGCCAATTAAATGGTTGAAAAAGTACTTTTTTACACATGTTGCGCTGTATCTTGACTATGATTTGACTATGATAGCGAGCAAAACTGGCTGTACTTGAAAAGCAGATTAAACCCTGTCCCTATCAATCATTCGATCAAGCTATAAAAATTCGGATAGCTTTATGAGAAAAAACAACCAGTTCCCAAGCTAAAGACGTACTCATGTATCTTTCAGCCGCATGTAAATAGGGAATAGAGCATCGCTTGGTTCTGAATAACCAGTTTGAGGCAATGTATAAAGAACTACCCAAATATAACTGGCACAGGACTTACGCAAGGGCGTTGCCAGAAACCCGGTTTCGACCTTGATCTCTGGTTGCCTTTCCCAACGATTTTTCATAGAAACCGGGAATCTGCACACCTACCCGGTTAAATAAATTAAGCGGGTTAGAGCAGCTTAAACAGTTATAGCGGCGGCAGGACTAGATGCTCTGGGGGATTAGACCAAGTAGACTCAATCAAATTGCTCGTAAAGGGAAGGGAATATGGTTGATTTTAAACGGGTGCGGCAGGACTCGAACCTGCGGCAGACTGCTTAGAAGGCAGTTACTCTATCCACCTGAGTTACGCACCCAACCACCTGTGTGCCATATTATCAAAATTGAGCGAGATTTGTGCAGCCATAGGGGGTGTACTAGACCTCGACCAAACTTTTAGGGCTTCTGGCGCTGTAGCAGCTTATAGTATGTGTACGCCTAAATAGTCCGGAAGGCTTAGAGACGCGTATTTTTACGGGAATCTAAGCCGATCCGGGGGGTTTTAACCGCCTTGCCGTAGTAGAATTGCTTCATCGATAGCATTGCGATCGCAGATCAAGGTTTTGCTTGATGAGCGCAAGGTTGAAAGTACCGGCGCTTTTCTGACAGGTTTAACCAGGATGGCTTTTGATGCAGAATGCAGTTCAACCGCATTCAGCTAAGGAATCCGCCTTGCTAGGGGCACCAGAGCCAATATCGACAATCTGCCTTTGCGAGTCTTCGCGTCTTTTAGTTTGTGCAAAAAGGTTCGCCAGCAGAGCAGATCCCTAGGGATTCCTCTCTGGCAACAGCCAGATAGCCGTTCCGCAAGGTTAAGGGCGACAAGCTAGGGTTTTGGTGAGGTGGAATCTCCCGTTTTTGGACAGGGAGAGGATGGGTGCGATTCGTTGTAACGTGAATCACGGTAATCAGTCCGTACATAACGTTGCCAACCAACTGCAAAAAGAAGGTTGAACTCTCGGTCGGATGAGGGTGCAAGTCCCTCCTCTTTGACTCATAGATGACTCCCTATCTGCCCACACTGACCAGACTCGGATTCTGTCCGGTGAAGCTGGGAACAGGGCGCAACCAGACATCTGTTATGGGATGACACTGGCGCTAATGGGGAGGTCCCAAGGTGAAACAGAGCCTAAAAAAGCAACTTACTCCCAGGCGAGACATAACATAAAAACCTCGACCTGACTGGAGACAAAATCGAATTCCCGCCGCATTCTCCATCCGATAGCGGCAAGAGTCTAGGGAATCCAGTAGTTGAATTGGCTACACCTAACGGAACGAACAATCTAACCGAGGGAACGAAGAAAAACGAATTAAGGGTCTAGGGGAGGTCGAACCCCGACGTAGGCCGGACGAGCAGCTCAATCCCCTGATTCGGGTAGGATAGACCGTAATTGGTCTCTCGGTGTTCAGAGTAAAGGAACTGGAGCAGAGCATGATTAGACACAGCAGCAATGCTAGTGAATCCTGGAAGAATCTACCGTGGAAGAAATTCCGCAGAAATCTCTTCCGCCTACAAAAGCGAATTTACAAAGCTATTCAAGTTGG
>NZ_BLAY01000059.1 GCF_020521235.1 Microseira wollei NIES-4236
ATACTTGTAATCGTTTTGTCTTGACTCCCTGTGCTTCTAACTTTTGACAAATAGTAGCCAGAGCGGCACTGGCTCCAGATATTACCACACTTTCCGGACCATTAATCGCTGCTAGAGCCACTGTCTGATCGTATGGTGCGATCGCTTCCCTGACCAGTTTCTCGGAAGCCATCAGTGAAATCATCTCACCGCCATTGGGTAACTGCTGCATCAAGCGTCCCCGTTGAGCAATCAGTTTCAGTCCATCTTCTAGGCTAAAAACTCCGGCGACAGTTGCAGCAACATACTCGCCAACGCTATGTCCCATTACTACATTTGGCTCTATCCCCCAGGATTTCCACAGTTGATAGAGGGCGTATTCAATGGCAAATAGTGCTGGTTGAGTATATGCGGTTTGATTTAATCTAGATGCGACATCTTCTCCGGTTTGGGCAGGATAGAGTATGTCTAATAATGAATGCTCCAACTCAGGACGGAGAATTTCATTGCATTGTTCTAATATTTGACGAAACAGGGGTTGGGTGTCGTATAGTTGGCGACCCATGTTGATATATTGAGAGCCTTGTCCAGTGAATAAGAAGGCTATCTTTGGTGATTTTTTGTTGGTTTCGGCTTTCTTTCCACTTTTCAAATCAGCGATTTGAGCGACTAACTGTTCTTTAGAATCAGCAACAAACCCTAGACGATAATTAAAATGTTCCCGTCCTGTATTCGCCGTATAGCAAATATCTGCTAGTGGCAAATCTAAATTAGTCTGAATATAGTTTTGATAGCGAGAAGCTAACTGTTCTAAAGCTGATGGTATCTTTGCCGATAGGGTGAGTAGATGTAAAGGACGTTCTATTGATGGGGTGACGGGATCAGATGTTGGGGCTTGTTCCAACACCACATGGGCGTTAGTACCGCTAATGCCGAAAGAACTGACTCCCGCTAAGCGTGGTTTGTCTGTTGTTTGCCAGGAAGTTTTATTTTTGGGCACTATCAGGGGCAAATTCTCCCAGTCAATATGAGGACTGGGCTGTTGAAAGTGCAAATGTGGTGCAATTTCAAGGTGCTGCAATTGCAACACTACCTTGATCAAACCTGCGATTCCAGCAGCAGCTTCTAAGTGTCCAATGTTCGTTTTGACCGAAGCAATAGTTAGGGGTTGGTCTAGTGGGCGGTGATTGCCAAATACCGCACCCAAAGCTCCCATTTCAATCGGGTCTCCCAAAGAAGTACCTGTACCATGAGCTTCGATATAGCTGACAAGTGATGCTTCTACCCCTCCATTTTCTAAAGCCTGACGAATTAACGTTTGCTGGGATGACCCGTTAGGTACTGTTAGACCGCTACTGCGACCATCTTGGTTGATTGCCGAGCCGCGAATCAATGCCAGGATACGATCTTTGTCTTTGATGGCATCAGATAGACGCTTCAGGACAATCACCCCACATCCCTCGCCACGCACATAGCCGTCGGCTGACTCATCGAAGGTTTTGCAACGCCCATCAGGTGACAGCATCCTGGCTTTGGAGAAATTAATACTTAATTCTGGCGAAACCATGATGTTCACACCGCCAGCGATTGCTAAATCACACTCTTGATTACGGAGACTTTGACAAGCCAAATGAACCGCCACTAAAGAGGAGGAGCAAGCCGTATCCACTGCCAAGCTAGGCCCAGTTAGACCCAGAATATAAGATAAACGACCTGCTGCCACACTATGACCATTGCCTGTAGCTTGGTAAGCATCTATCTGTGTAATTTCTCTGGTAAACAAACGTAGTAAATAATCATTGCTAGAGATGCCAATGAACACTCCCGTTTTACTCTCAGCCAGTCCCTCAGATTTGATCGCAGCATTTTCCAACGCTTCCCAACTTACCTCTAATAGCAGACGTTGCTGGGGGTCAAGGCTAACAGCTTCCTTGGGAGAAATGCCGAAAAACTGGGCGTCGAATTCCTCTAACTGACTGACAAACCCACCATAGCGAGTGGACATTTTTCCCGGAGCATCTGGATCTGGGTCGTAGAAAGCATCAATATCCCAGCGATTCGGTGGAACTTCGCTGATGGCATCTACCCCATCGCGCAACAGTTGCCAGAATGTTTCTGGGTTGTTAGCACCTCCAGGAAATCGGCAACCCATGCCAACGATCGCGATCGGCTCTTTTTTAGCCCTTTGCAAAGCATCAAGCTGAGATTTCATCTCCTTTAGTTCCAGGAGTGCCTTCTTCATCAAAGATTGGCGGTCTGTGTTCGCTGAATTTTCGCTCATTTGCCCTTACTTTCCTGAATAATTGTTAATTCTTGTGCCAGCAGCTTTTCAATTTCGCTTTCCGATAGTTCGTCGAGGGCGGTTGATAAATCAGAGCTTAGGCGCAGATTGCCTTCGGCATCGCTTGCTTGTTGTTCGCTAGCAGATGGTTCTATTGAAAGCACTTCTTTGGCTAGATAATCAGTGAGCTTTGTAATTGTGGGATAATCAAAGACTAAGGTAGAAGGCAAAGAGCAACCCAAAGAGTTTTGCAGACGGTTTCGTAACTCCAAAGCTGTTAGTGAATCGATTCCTAGCTCTAAAAACCCTTGCTGGAGGTCTAGCGTTTGCGAAAGGTTGTGCCCTATTACTTGAGCTACCTGTGAGCAAATGTGGTCAATTAAAAGCTGATAACGCTCGTCGGCTTTAGCCGCTGCTAATCGAGTCCGAAAATCAGATTGTTCAAGTTTCTTAGCTAAGGTATGGGTGAAGTTAGCGAAGAACGGCGATCGGAAACTTAATTTCATGAGAAATTCCGACCATTTGAGGGGTACTACCGCTACTTGGGCAGAAGATTGGCTTAACAATTGCTCCAGAGCAACTAATCCCTGTTCTGGGGTAAATGTTCCAATACCCTGCATTTTTGTTTGTTGATCAAGTTGACGCTGTGCGAAGGCTCCGATTTGCGACCAAGCTCCCCAGTTGATGCTCAAACCTGGTATTCCCTGAGCCTGACGATGATGCGCTAAGGCATCAAGAAAAGCATTGGCTGCTGCATAGTTAGATTGACCTGGATTACCAATTAAAGAAGCTATAGAAGAAAACATGACAAAGAAGTCTAAGGGCTGGTTCTGAGTTAAAGTATGGAGATGCCAAGCTCCTTGTACTTTTGGAGCCAGAACTTTTGTAAAGCGTTGCCAGTTCTGTTGTTGTATAACGCCATCATCCCAAACACCGGCCGAGTGAATAATTCCGCGCAGTGGTGGTAAAGTTTGCTCAATTTCTGAAAGTACTTTTGTGATTTGTTCGACATCAGACACATCCGCCTGAGCAACCTTTACCTGAGCGCCAGCTTGTTCTAATTCTTGAAGTTGCTCATTAACAGCAACACTTAAACCACTGCGCCCAACTAGCACCAAATTTCTTGCTCCCTGCTGTACCATCCAACGAGCTATCAGTAAACCCAAACCACCCATACCGCCAGTTATCAGGTAGGTGCTATCCTCACGGAAACTTAGAGGTTTGTGCGCTGCTGTTTCTACATCTTCAGGCTTTCGGTAGCGAGCTAACCTGGCGACATAACGCAACTGGTCTGTCAAGGCAATCTGGTCTTCTGTAGTCGGGAACCAAATTTCTTCAAATAGGGCTTGCACTACTTCAGCATCTGCCTTTGGAGTCAAATCTACCCGCACACAGTTGAGTTCTGGATGTTCGTTAGCAATCGCCCTTGCCATTCCCCACAAGCTTGATTGCGCTACTCCCTCCAGGTTGGTGATTGCCACTGCTCCTTGAGTTACTAACCAGAGGCGAGGATGAGCAGATAAATTAGCTCCTGTCAATGCCTGGACTAAATGCAAGGTGCTACCACATCCTAGCAAAGATGCCTGTGCTAAATCGGCTGCGGTGAGTTCTGCTGCTTTAACTGTATCTAAACTCCAGCAATGAACGACACCATACAAAGGCAATGGTTTGCTATTGATTGCCTGCAATAGCTTTTGATAATGTTGTGGATTGCTTGGGTTAATTTTGAACTGTTGCTGGTCTAATTGTTCATATTCCTCACCAACAAATACCAAAGTACAAAGTTGTGAGTGAGTAGCTAGCTTGTCAGCTAACTGTTGCGAGATGCCTTGCTGATCTGCCAATAACAGCCAATGTCTTGGCTCAACTTGTACCAACTCATATTGTGCCTGAAGATTAGGGCTAATTTCTGCAAGTGCTGGCAGATAATCTGGAGACAGTTGCTCACTGCTAAAGCGCACTTGAGGATGCCACTCTACTTCATACAGCCAATTCTCTAAATAATTTTCTTTTAACTCTTGCTGGAGACTTGGTAACAATGTGTTAGGAGTCGCTTTGCTAGCCTCAAAGCCTTTAATTTCTGCAATCAACTGTCCGTTAGCATCAAACAGCCTGATATCTGATTTCTCCGACTGCGATCGCACCAGATGACACCATAACTGCTGACTTTGAGGACGTTGGTAAAACTTGAAACTCTCAATTGCGAAGGGTACAAAAGTCTCATCGTCAGAGAAGAAAATGCTGCTCAGTTGCCCGCAGGAGTCCATCAGACCTGGATATAATTGATATTCCTCTAAACCATCTAATACTGAAAGCCATTTGAGCTTGGCTAGAGCTTCTCCTTCTCCACACCAGACCGAATCAAGCCACTGGAAGCTTGCACCCAATTGAATCTGTCGCTTTTGCCAACTTTGGTAAATTTCGATTGCAGGTATTTGTTGAGTACAGCGTGTCTGTATCTGTGGGAGAAAGACAGTTTCTGGTGTAGTGTTAACGCCTTGAGAGATTTTGCCTGTGGCATGAACTAGCCACTGATTTACCTGAGTACTATTATTGGGAACTGTATCAAAGCTGATGAGTTTGAAAGATGCGCCACTCTCCTCCAGAGACAGCACCAGCTGCACCGTGCGTGCCCGATCTTCGGGGATAGCCAATGCCTGCGGGAAAACTATATTTTCTAACAGACATGCCTCATTAGCGAAAGTCAGCTTTGCTGCACCCAATATCATGGAGAGATGACAGGCTGCGGCCACGACAACTTTGTTATAAACTTGATAATCTGCTAAAAACGGTAGGTTTTGGGTACTGAATTCAGATTCAAACAAGATTTCCTTGCTTAAGGGCAACTGGAGCTTTTTGTCTATTAAAGGGTGCAGTTTTGTTGAGTATTGTTGCTGTTGATGGCGAGGTGATGTATTTTCAATCCAATAGCGCTGTCGTTGAAACGGATAGGTCGGTAGTGCAACTTTGCGGTGGGGATAATCTTGCTCAAATCCTGACCAATTAACATTGACTCCCTGGACGTATAATTTAGCTAAACTCTCCAGCAGTTGTTGCCATTCTGGTATTCCCTCACGTAAAGAAGGTAGCCACAAACCCTCACTATCTGGCAAGCATTGATGTCCCATGCCCAACAAAATCGGCTTCGGTCCGATTTCTAAGAATACTTCATATCCCAGCTGATGCAATGTCTCCATACTATCAGTAAACCGCACTGTTTGGCACACATGATGCACCCAGTATTGCGCTGTTGTAATCGACTCATCAGCAATTTTTCCGGTGACATTGGATACTAAGGGAATTTGAGGCTGATTGTATGTGACTTGATTGGCTATTGCTTCAAAGTCAGCCAACATCGGTGTCATCAACGGGGAATGGAAGGCATGGGATACTTGTAAACGCTTTGTCTTGATTAAGAGTGCTTCTAGTTGCTGACAAACAGCTGCGATATCTTCCCTAGCTCCAGAAATTACCACACTTTCAGAGCCATTGATAGCTGCTAATGCCACCCGTCCATTATAGGGTGCAATTACTTGCCTCACCCTCTCCTCTGAAGCCATCAGTGAAACCATTTCACCCCCAGATGGCAATTGCTGCATTAACTGTCCCCGATTGGCGATGAGTTTAAGTCCATCTGACAAACTAAAAACACCAGCTACAGTTGCAGCCACATACTCGCCAACGCTATGCCCCATTACTACATCTGGTTCAATACCCCAGGATTTCCACAGTTGATACAGGGCGTATTCAATAGCAAATAATGCAGGTTGAGTATATGCAGTTTGATCCAGTAGAGATGAAGCTTGCTCAAGAGCTTGGCTAGGATAGAGTACCTCTAACAAAGAATGGTCCAGATAGGGGCGGAGAATTTCATCGCACTGCTCTAGAGTTTGGCGGAAAATGGGCTGGGTGTCGTAGAGTTGGCGACCCATGTTGATATATTGAGAGCCTTGTCCAGTGAACAAGAAGGCTATTTTTGGTGACTTGTTATTGGACTGGGCGCTGTTTGGAGATGTCAAATCAGCGAGTTGCTCTATTAATTGCTCCCTAGAGTCAGCCACAATAGCTAGACGGTGCTTAAAATGCTCCCGACCTGTATTCGCCGTATAGCAAATATCTGCGATGGATACCTCAGCATTTGTTGTCAACAATTCCCAATAACGCTGTCGCAATTCTGCCAAAGCCTGGTCATTTTTGACCGAGAGAGTGAGTAGGTGGTATGGGCGATTAAATTCATTTTTTACCTGTGCTATTTCTGGCGCTTCCTCCAGAATGACATGGGCATTAGTACCACCGATTCCCAAAGAATTGACCCCAGCACGACGGGGATAAGCTGAAGTCTGCCAATCCTGCAAAGTAGTATTAACGTAGAAGGGAGTATTGGGTAAATCCAGTTGGGGATTGGGTTGTTCAAAGTGCAGACTGGGGGGAATTTTTTTATGATAAAGTGACAGGACTGTTTTGATAAAACCCGCCACCCCGGAGGCAATTTGGAGATGACCGACATTGGTTTTTACTGAACCAATACCACAAAAATTCTTTTGTTGAGTACTAGCACGAAATGCTTGGGTTAATCCGCCAATTTCAATTGGATCTCCGAGGGGTGTTCCAGTTCCATGAGCTTCCACATAGGTAATAGTTTCTGCATCGACTCCAGCCATCGCGATCGCTTCTGTTACCACGGCTGCTTGACCATCTCCATTGGGAGCCATGTAGCCGACTTTTGTGCCACCATCGTTATTGACGGCGGAGCCTTTAATCACAGCATAGATGTGGTCTCCATCTGCGATCGCATCTTCCAATCGCTTCAAAACCACCATTCCCACACCACTACCAAAAATAGTCCCTTGAGCGCGAGCATCAAAAGCCCGACAATGTCCGTCTGGAGTGACAATCATTCCCTCTTGATACAAATGACCAGCTTTTTGCGGTACATGTACAGACACCCCACCAGCTAACACCATGTCACTTTCGCCACTCAATAAGCTGGCGCCAGCCATGTGAATTGTCACCAAGGATGTAGAGCAAGCGGTTTGCACATTCACACTCGGACCAGTTAGGTTGAGTTTGTAAGAAATCCTTGTGGTTAAATAATCTTTATCATTGGCAACCATCATTTGCAAACCGCCCATTGAATCCACAGTTGCGACTTGCAAATTATCGTTGACATCAAGCTGATGGCGGTTGGGATAAATATTATTCAGTAAGTAAGTGTTCATCACCGCACCGGCATAAATTCCAATCGCACCATCATAGGTGAAAGGATTGTAACCAGCATCTTCCAGGCTTTCCCAAGCACATTCCAGTAAAAGACGCTGCTGAGGGTCGATTAATTCTGCTTCTTTGCTGCTATAGCCAAAGAAATCAGCATCAAAGGATTCCACATCTGATAATATTGGCTTGGCTTTGACGTAGTTAGGGTTTTTCACCACTGCCGGATCTACACCTGTGGCGATAATTTCTTCATCGCTGAAAAACGAAATCGATTCTACGCCGTTGCATAAATTTTGCCAAAATTCATCGATGTTGTTAGCACCGGGAAAACGACACGACATCCCGATAACGGCAATATCCGATTTATTAGCAGCTTGGCGAGAACTGCGAACTTGAGCGCGTTTTTGACCTTGCACTACTGCAGGCGATTCTGTTTGTCCCTGACTTAAGTACTTGGCTAAGGTGCTGATGGTGGGATATTTAAACATATCCACAATCGACAATGGGATACGGAAGAAATCCTGTAATTTACTCTGAGCCTGTGCTAATAGCAGTGAATGTCCTCCTAGCTCAAAAAAGTTATCATGAATGCCTACTTCTTCCAGACCCAAAACTTCTTGCCAAATCCGCCCCACTTGACGTTCAATGTCTGTCACTGGTTGTGCTTGGTCGTTGGCTGGTTCGCGCAGATCGCCTCTAGTGAGCTTTTCTCGGTCAATTATCCCTCTCTGGGTTAACGGCATCTGTTGTAGCTGGACAAAATTGCAAGTACTGAGTATGCCAAAGCGATCGCGTACTACCAATTTGGACAATCCCTCTGCAACCGAGGAATCGCCACTAGCAGTAAAATAAGCAGTGAGTTTTTCCAGAGAGTAAGTATCTTCTACATGACCACGGATATGTCGGTTGCTACCATCCAATCCCACTAACAACTGCTCCTGCTGATAGTTTAAACCGATCAGCAAAGAATACAATCCTTGTCGTGCATTTATAGCACAGTAGCCCTTAGTAATCGCTAACTTGCTCCTTTGATAGTCTTGGCTAATGCCGATACCATCCCAGAGACTCCAACTAAAGCAGTAGCTATTTAGCCCACACTTTGAGCGCTGGTAGTGAGCAAAACTCTGCAAAAACTGATTGGCTGCTACAAATGCGCCAACAGTAGCGCCTCCTAAGAAACTACTTACCGAAGAAAAGCTGATGAAAACTGCTTGCGGATCATCTTTGAGTAGTTGATTTAGCACCCAAGCTCCCCCAACTTTTGAGCGTAAAGCTGCTGACCAACTTTCGTGACTTTCTTCGATCAGCGATCGCTGTTGATAAGTTCCCGCTAGATGCAGCACCCCATCTAATTGGCATCCCCAGCGAGATTTCGTCTGTGCAACCACCTGTTGCAAACGCTGCAAGTCGCAGACATCGACTGCTTCATAGGTGATTTCTCCTCCCAACTGCTCTAGTTCTTGATAAGCCGCGATTTTTTGAGATATGACATTGGACTGACCTATGTAAGTCTGCCATGTACTTTTTTCGGGTAAAGAAGTTCTACCAACCAACAACAGCCGTGCTTTGTAATGCTTCAGCAAATACTTAGCAATTTCAACACCAACACCTCCTAAACCGCCGCTAATCAAGTACATTCCACCTGATTTAAAGGGCAACTCTTGCTTTTGTGAGGAGCGAAAATCCACTTTCTCTAATCGAGGAATCCAACGCTGTCCGTCGCGATAAGCTACTTCAGACTCCCCTGACAACACATGGATCTCTTGCAGAATGCGCTCTGCATTCACCCCAGGTTCATCTAAAGTCAGATCTACATGACGACAAGTCAACCCTGCTATTTCTTGGGATATTACTTTCAGTAACCCAAGCAGAGGTGATTTTTCATAAGCAATCTCATCAGCAGGCGATGTGAACTGCGTATAATTGGAAACTACTAATAACTCCAAAGGATGATGAGATTTCGGGATATTAGCTAACGCTTTAATTAAAGACAGTAGACTGTAGACACGGGTTTGAGCCTGTGACAAGGACTCTAGACTGGAAATCTCACTAATGCAACTGTCATAAGTCCATAGGTGTACAATTTTATCGATTGGAAAATTGTTAGCTGTGAGAACAGACAGCAACCGCTGATAATGTTCGGGATTATTTGGCGCAATTTGATAGCGGTTATTGCTCAGTTGCTTAAAGTCTACCCCTGCTTCAATACCAACCCACGCCTGACCCTGCTTTTGGAGTTCTGCACCCAAACACTCCCCTAATCCCAGCTGGTCGAGGAATACCAGGAAGTGACCATTGATGGCAGACATTTGGGTTACAGGTAGTTTCCTGCGCCAAGTCTGGCGATAAAACCAGTCTGGTAGCAAGTTGGGATTGTCTAAATTGATCCCCAGTTCTTGAATTATACTGTCGAATTCACCATCTGCAAACATCCGGCTCAATTGCGCTCGCTGAATTTTCCCAATCGCCGTCTTGGGAATTACCTCCTTTTTCACAGGAATGATGTAATTCGGATTTACCCCAATATTTTTGACAACTGACCCACGAATTTTTTTGATTATTTCTTTCACCAACGTCTGGTGATAGACAGGAGGACTAAAAAAGATTGCCAGTTGATCGGCGTTATCCCCAGCTCTCACCGCACAAGCAGCTGTATAAGAAACCTCTACACCCTCAACTTCTTCCACCACTGATTCAATTTCATGGCTGTAATAGTTGACACCATTAATAATAATATCATCTTTATCTCTGCCAGTCAGTACAATTCTTCCTGACTGTAAATAGCCGATATCTCCAGTATTAAACCATCCATCTTCAGTGAAAGCCTCACGATTACGCTCTGGATTTTCGTAGTAACCAGAGGTCACTGAAAGCCCTTTGACTTGAAATCTACCAATCACCCCTTCGGCAACAATTTGATTATTGTCATCAGTAATGCGGATTGATGCTCCGGGAATTGGGGGGCCGAGTTCTACAAATGACATCTCATCTGATGAATTCTCTAAAGAAAACCCATCAGACCAAGTTATACCTGAGCAGGTTTCAGACATCCCAAAGGCTGGATGAATGGTATTAGATGGCAAACCATGCTGCTGGAGTAGCTTGAGAAAACTCCTTGCCGTTTTCGGCACTATTTGCTCCCCGGCGTTAACTAGAAAGCGCATGGAAGATAAATCCCATGAGCGCTGATTAATCTCACTATATCGTTCGTTGAGGAGTGAAAAAGCGAAATTTGGTGCCCAGGAAATCGAGGCTTTATGGCGGTGAATCAATTCCAACCAGCGGATGGGATTTTGCAGAATATATTCTGTAGACACGTGGATTTGTTGACAACCTAAATCAACTGCCATCAGTCCCAGAAATACAATTGCACCCACATGTTCTAGTGGCATCCAGTTCAAGGTGATATCCTGACTGGAAAAATTGTTCATTTGGGCGGTAGCTGCGGTCATACTTAACAGATTGCGATGAGTCAACATCACCGCTTTGGGAAAACCAGTACTACCTGAGGTGAGTAATAGCAGCGCTAAATCATCTGACTGGCTTTGGTGAATGTTGCTATCTGGTTGATTTTGGCGTAAGTTATCTACTGTCTCAACTTGAAAGTTTTCTATATTTAAAATTGCTGGCAATTCCCGAATGCTTGGAGCTAATCTTGCACTTGTCAGAATCAGCGGTTGCTTTAACATCTGCCACGCATTGTGCAATTTACTCACAGAGCTATTAACCTGTTCGTAGGTAGGAGCGAGGGAAATTGGTACGGGAATAAAACCGCCTAGTACACAGCCCCAAAAAGCGGGAATGAAATCCTGGCTCTGGTCTATCTGAAATATTATTTTATCTAGTGGCTTTAAACCGAGTTTTCTTAACCCAGCCAATATCTTTTGAGCATCTAATAGTAAATCTTGATAAGATTGAATGATTTCGGAACCATCAGACTGAATATAAACTAAACCTAGTTCTTTCTCGGAGGATTGAATAGCCGTTTTTTGCAAAACTTGTGAAAGGAGCGTTGGAGCATTTTTTTCTCGCTTCAACTCTCCACCATGACTGATAGCTAGTTTGCTGGAACTGGAAATCTGGTTGTTGGTTGAGTGGGAAAATTCGGTTCTAACTGGCGGATTGATTTCTTCCCTCGTGAAAGTTTTCCACTCAGGAAGCAATTCTGATAGACGCAGTGACTGCTGGTGCTTAACTTGTTCTTGAACTACTACTGCTACTTGCTTAATTTCAAGCAATGACTGGATTTGCTCTTCCCATCGCTGCACTAAATCAGTGTCTCTGATTTCCAGATGACTCAAAGCAGTCTCATCTATCTCTCCCCATGGCGTCAACGGCAGAGTCGATACTGGCACAATTGCCGTGGGCATCCATTCACTAGGCAGTATTTTTTGCAGTTGACATAATAATTGTTCTTGTGCAAATAAACCTGATGGAACTACATAAGCAACTAACTCCTGTTTGAACTTTTCTGTCTGTCTCTCTATTACTACACAATCGCTTACAGTCAAACTCGACCGGATGGCAGCTTCTACTTCTCTAGTTGGAAAATTTTTCCGACTTGAATTTGCTAAAGAGTGACTTTTATTATCTAACTGCATTAGCTTACATCCCCCTTAAAATTCTCTTTGCTTTATATTGAGAAATAGCTTGCACCCAACGCCAAGGCTTCTGGAGAAAAGCTACTGGTCACATCAGAATGGACGGTATACCCAAATACAGAGGCTGCAACACATTCCCAATCAGTCCCCTATCGTGGAATTAAGGGTAGCCAAATCACAAAAATTGTTTTCTCGGTATGCCCTCATGCTCTACAGTGAAGGCTGCCCCACAATCAAATCCCTGTGGTGAAGACTCTTTTGAACAGTTAACTCAATATCCTGGGCATAATTATTTTCTCCTGGTATTTCCGCCTGGACACTGGGTTAATGATTCGGAATCGACAATGGCGAAGATGATTTTGATTGGCAGCCAAATTAAAACTCCTATCCTCATCAATAGTGACAGTTTTATTCCCAATTCAGCCGGTGCAGGTAAATAATAGCAGATCGACGCTCGACGCTCAACACACTTACATAACTAACGCAAGTTGCTAGTTATAAACAAGGGCGTTGCCAGCTGGCTAATTGCTAATTGCTAATATATGATTTTTACCCAGATTAGCCATTAGCCATTAGCCATTAGCTGCTATGCATGAGATAACTAGCAACTTGAGTTAACTATTGTTATTTACCACGCTCTAACTTGTATATCAGAATTTTCTGGTTCTGGCAAGTCATTTTCATCTCCAAGTTTCGCGAGCAGATGGAAATAGTCGTGTTGCGGGTATTGTGTTCTGTAGCGCTCGTTACCATTATTGATGGGTCCTCAGCGCTCAAGCCGTCCTCCGACCCATGGTACACCCACTCGTCGCTGCCTCGATACCCGCACCCAAGTTGGGAAAAAAGGAGTGGGCTATACCACAGTCGGGTACTTTTATCAAAAATCGACGTACTGATGACAACAGCCGTTTTACTGAGGAGCGGAATGATGGGAAACTATCACGTTCCGTTTTGGAGAGCAGTGGAGGAGGTGACTCCTTCACTGACTTTAATTATCCTGCACAAAGGATTGTCGATAACCGGCTATATCACAAATACGCACAGGAAGCAGCGAAATTGAAGCTTGTGGAGAGATGGCGCTCTACTTAAACTTGGAAACAATGCTTGAAGCTTGCACCACTCTGTGAAACAAGAATCCCCACCCTCAACTTCGTAGGGTGGGGAGCGTCAAGCTGGGTGGTAAGGGTACATCGATCCGCATGGATACGCCAGAATTTATCGCCGCCGTTGGGTCAATTACCAGTAAACCCCTCAAACACCGCCTGGGTTTGTTCCTAGAAAATAAGATTTCTTGCTGTGGTCTGCGAAAAATAAAGGCGATCGCGACTTGAAAATGCCAAAAACCGGGTTTCTCAGTTCAACCAGGATGTATAATAATTTTTTTAAGCATTTTAGGCTGTGGAAAAAACTGGTTTTATACTGAAAAAACCGGAAAATTTATTTTTAGCGATCGCTCTCACATTCGGCCTTCTATTCACCCTAATAATTGCTCCCTTTCATGCCGAATCAGAACCGCAACATTACTATCGTTCTTACCAAATATCCGAATTCAAACTCAGAGCAGATAAAAAAATAGTAGACTGCTACGGACAACAATTTGAAACCTATCTCCCGTCAACAACCTGCGTGGGGGGAATGTTGCCAAAAAGTCTTCTAACGACTGCTAAAATAACCGAGGGTATTGCATCTCGCAAAAATCCCAAAAGAAAGCAAAATCTCCAAACTATTATTGCTTTACTCAATTTACCCCTTGATAGCAACAATCGAGTTTTTCTCCGCTTTCCCAATATCTCGCTATTTTTTCCAATCACCCATTTGCCACAAGCTTTTGGCATGGCAATTGGCAGGTTATTTAACGTTTCTCCCCTTGTCCTTCTCTACGTGGGTAGGATTTGCAATTTATTAGTTTGGGTGCTGGTTGTTTATCTGGGTATTAAAATTATACCATTTTACAAATGGTTGTTAATTTTACTGGCTTTAACTCCCATGTCTATTTTTCAAGCATCTTCGCTTTCTGGAGATACGCTAACCAATGGGTTATCTTTTTTGTTAATAGCCGTTATTCTGAAAACTGCTTTTGACAGAGGATTACAATCGAGTGAGGGAAAGCCTTTTCGCTTCGTTTGTGTAGCGGCAGCATTAATGCTGCCTGCACACCAAGAGCGTGTACCTCATACGGCTGCAATCCGCTATGAAGGGGGAAAGCAAGTAACAAAATCGGAAATTTTTATCCTCGCTTTACTCTCCCTGTTCCTGTCGCTTTGCAAATTAGCCTATAGTCCAATCTTGTTTCTAGTTTGGGTCATACCCGTGGAAAGATTCCGCAGCAAAAAACAGTATTTTTTAACGCTGTCGGTAATCATTTTATTCAGTTTAGCGGCAGTTTTATCTTGGTTGGTTCTCACTCGACATTTAAACGTTCCCCTCCGGTTAGATACACCGAACCTTACTACAGAACAACGGTTGAATTATCTAGCTATTCAACCGGGGAAATTGTTAGTTTTGCTTGGGAATACGCTTCGCGTTCATGGGTTGACTTATCTGGAGCAATACCTTGGTGGAATGGGATGGGTAGAAACAAAAATGCCCATCTGGCATATGGTATCTTACGGCTTAGTTTTACTGGGTGTCGCCGCGTGCAGTCACGAAAAAGATATCGCGATCTCTGTCAGACAAAAAGCGATTATCTTGAGCATTGCATTCACCAATATTGCTTTAATTTTTACCTTGCTTTATATTACCTGGACTGACTTGGATTCTGATGTAATCCAGGGATTTCAAGGACGATATCTTATTCCCATCTCACCGCTGCTGTTTTTATTGTTATATAATCAAAAGATTAAGCTGAATTTCAAAAAATTTGAGTATGCGCTCGCTTGCTATCTCCTGTTCTGCCAAACTCTGACACTTGCGGTACTATTAAATAGGTATTGGTTGTCATAAATCTTTACATATGCGTCTCGAACCGATTGAACGTAGCAAGTTAGACCCCACGAATGATGCGGAATTTTACTCTTTTCCCCGCTTCGTTACCCACGTGGATGAAGGGTTCATCGATCAGCTAACTAATTTATACCGGGATCGCCTCAAACCCAAAACCCGGATCTTCGATATGATGAGCAGTTGGGTGTCTCATCTCCCAGAAGAGATGGAATTTGACCATGTGGAAGGTCACGGAATGAACGCGGAAGAATTGGCGAAAAATCCGCGTTTGAACGATTATTTTGTCCAGGATTTGAATAAAGATCCTAAATTACCGCTTCCAGACCAAGATTTTGACGCTGTTCTCAACTGCGTTTCTGTGCAATACTTGCAATATCCAGAAGCAATTTTTAGCGAAATTCACCGCATCCTCAAACCGGGTGGTGTCGCTATTATTAGCTTTTCTAACCGCATGTTTTACCAAAAAGCAATTCAAGCGTGGCGGGAGGGAACCGAACTCAGTCGAGTTGAATTGGTTAAAAGCTACTTTCAATCTGTGCCTGGATTTACGATACCAGAAGTAGTTGCCAAACGTTCCAGCGCCCCCAGTATTATGCAATGGTTAGGCGCTGGTGGTGGCGATCCTTTCTACGCAGTCATAGCGTATCGCGCTCAAGTTTGACACTCTCCGTCCTAAAGGCGCGGAGATTCTTAAGACATTGCGGTCTTAATATCCTGAGAAATCAGGTTACCGGGCGCAATCCTTTTGCCTAATGGCTGTCTGCTATCCTAGCCTTGAAGCTAGCTCCTCGGTCGTCAACTTTCCCCCAGTCGGTCGGTAGGTTTTAACTTCTTGTACTGACAAGAGTAATTTTAGCACAAACATTGCGTTTCAAGACGGGACTTAAAAGTCCCGTTTGCACTAAATCCCCCGCATAAATGACGGGGGTTTTGTGCGTCTCGTCCTGTTTGATAAAAAGATATTGCTCCAAAAACCGGGTTTTTGGTAGAAACCCGGTTTTTTGGTTTTTTGCGATCGCATCACCCACGCCACAAAACCACAGGATGGGGTATAATACCCCCAACATTTCCAAATGTTATGTGGTGTGATGGAACCGATATATATTTTAGGTGCAGGCCCAGCTGGTCTTGCTGCTGCTTATGCCTTGACCAAGCAAGGCGTACCCGTCGTAGTCGTCGAAAGAGATGCTAAAGTTGGTGGATTAGCTAAAAGTATCGAGTATAAAGGCTTTATTCTCGACTTTGGTCCCCACCGTTTCTACACGAAATTGGCACCCGTCCTCAAACTTTGGGACGAAGTTTTGGGTAACGAACAAGTCACAGTTAACCGCCTGACGCGAATTTATTACGGTAGGAAATACTTTAGCTATCCCATCAAAGCTGTTGAAACTTTAGTGGCGCTGGGACTGTTTGAAAGCACTCGCATAGTTTTTTCTTACTTGCAATCTCGTTTATTCCCCAAACGCGACCCCAAAAACTTTGCCGAATGGGTGACAACGAAATTTGGTCAGCGACTATACGAGATTTTCTTTGAGGGATATACAGAAAAGCTGTGGGGAATTCCCTGTACCGAAATCAGTGCAGATTGGGCATCCCAGCGCATTAAAGGTTTGTCTCTCTCAAAAGCCATCCGCAACGCACTTTTAGGCAACGATGGCAAAACCAAAACTCTGATCGACCAGTTTCAGTTTCCCCGCTTAGGATCGGGGCAACTATACGAAAAGATCGGTGATTACTTACGCAGCAACAATCAACCAATTCTTTTAAATACAGAAGTTGTAAAGCTGCATCACGAGAATTTCAAAGTCACCCAAGTCACTTTAAAAAACCGTCAAACTGGCATTGAAGAAACCGTTAGTTGTAGCGGGGTGATTTCTTCTATTCCCATTACCCTATTACTCGAGCAAATTGCTGACCCACCCCCGCAGCGAATTCTAGATTTTGCCAAATCCCTGAAATTTAGAAACACGATTTTAACTTACTTGATTGTAGAAAGCGATCGCCTGTTCCCCGATAACTGGCTTTATATTAACGAACCTAACGTCCAGCTGGGAAGGGTGACAAATTTTGCCAATTGGTCGCCGGATATGCTGCCAAACCGTCACCAAACGCCGCTTTGTTGCGAGTACTGGGCTAATTTTGACGAATCTCTGTGGCAAGCGCCTGACGACGAAATGTTGATGCAGGCAGAAAAAGACTTGAGAAAAATTAAGTTGCTGCACGATGAAAAAGTGTCTGGGGGATTTGTCGTGCGCTTACCGCGTACCTACCCGATTTATGCAGGCAACTACAAAACCGCTTTAGCGGAAATTCAATCATATCTCCAGCAGTTTCAAAACCTGCAACTGGTGGGTCGCTACGGTGCTTTTAAATACAACAACCAAGACCACAGTTTGTTGATGGGAATTTTAGCGGCTGAAAATGTCATAACGCCAGGTAAGCATGACCTTTGGTCGGTTAATTCCGATAGCGAATATGTGGAAGAAGCCAAAGCAGATGTAGCGACGACTGCTGCTAAAAACACTCGCACCTCACGACGGCAGAAAGTTGCCCAAGTTTTACAACAATTTGGAGGATATCTGTTTACAGGTGGCACTGCGACTATAATCGACGTGCTGGTTTTTTCCATCCTAACTAAGTTAGGTTGGTGGTACGTTTCGGCACTCTGCATCAGCTATTTTCTGGGTTTAACTACCAATTTCTGGCTGAGTCGTCGCTTTGTCTTTGGCGTTTATTGGAAAAACTGGTTAACTCAATACGCCGTCTTTGCTACGGTTGCCCTCAATAGCTTACTGGCAAATTTAGGGCTGCTACAACTTTTAATGAACGATTTATCCTGGGATGCTACGACTTCCCGCCTCATCAGTGCTGCCTGCGTTGCGCTTCTCAGCTTCACAGGACACAAGTTGTATTCTTTTGCATCTAACAATCTAGTTTCCCATCAGAAACCATGAGCGTTCGCTGATAACAAAGGTTGAAAATCCCTCTTTCCCTAATCCCAGCGCCCCTAGCCCCTATTTTCAGTTGAGCCTCAATGAAAATCAAGATTCAGCCCCCCGAAAAACTTATTGTTTGCGAGATGGGATTGATAAGCTTGTTATGGTTTATCAGTTTAATCGTCACAACCCCTCTATTCATCTTCAGCGACAGACCCATGAGCGGTCGCTTTGAAGGAATAGCTGCCCACACGCTTGTAAGTCTTCAAGCTTTTGAAGAGTGGGGCTTTTGGAAAGTTTTGGGGGCTTCTCTTCTTTTTCCAAAAACCTACGAATTTAGCGATATAGACATAACTTCTTTAACTAAACCAGAAGTTTATCTCAGTTATCCAAGTTTATGGCTATATCCACCCTATATTATTTTAAAGTTGCTAAATGCTTTAGATTTAAATGTCATCGTGTCTCCCCAATATTTGCAGTTTTACAGCTTGGTAATTAATCGACTAATTTGTGGGATTGTTGTTTACTATTTGTTGATTGAAATCACCAAAATATACTCCGAAAAAAGTTTAACAGATACCCAAAAGAGGAGCGTTGCATTTTTAGGCTTGGTAGGGTGGATGTTTACTCCACCTGTGCTCTATTGGACACAAAACGTTTATTTCACTGACCAAGCAGTTTTATTGCCAATATACATTACATTATGGATTTCTCTGAAATGCATATTTAAATTTGAAACCTTATCTAGAGGGTTGAAATTTTTACTATTTGTCGCATCTCTTGGGGCTTGCGGTTTTGACTGGTATGGATGGGTAGCCGTTGCAGTTATTATCAGTCTTTCCCTGTTAGAAAAATTAATAGAAAAACGAAATAAGTCGTTGTTTTCGATAAGTTTTTTAAAGCAATACTTAAACTCAGTTAAGTTTATAATATGGGGGACGTTAATAGCTGCATTGACTTTTATCGGGCAGTTAATTTATTACAAAAATGGCATAATTCAACTTGTAGCTACCTATAATCTTAGATTGTCAAGTGGGGACGATACGGGTAACGAACTGACGCTAAAAGATTTTGCTGTGAGAATATTTCAGCACTGGATTCCTTATTTTCCTAAAGCATTTCAAAAATTTTTGTGGGAGTATACTTTAAGTTTTAAAGAACTAGGAAAAAGTAATTTATCTATGCAATTTGTAACAGTTGCGTTTATAAGTTTGTTGTTAATATCTCTATACCTGCTCTATAGACTAAGCGAAAATAGAAGAATTGCACTGTATGCCTACATCCTGGTACTTGGAGTGCCATTGCTCCAAATTTTTATTTTAAAGCAGCACTCCTATATGCATGATTTTTCTTCGTTTAAAATGGGGTTACCTATTGTTTTTAGCTTACTGTTAGTGCCAGTATTGCTTTTGAGCAAACTGTTAAAAATTAACGATTTCAATTGGAAACTCCGTGTTGTAAATACATTGATTCCACTTGCTGTTGGATCGTTATGTATAGCAATCATTATCAGCAGTAGAAGTGGAGCGATAGATTATGCATCTATAGGTGGACACAAAGCACACGGTCAAGACGTGGGCTTTCTGGTATCTAAAAATTTTGCAGCCGATGATTTACTCATAGCAGATTCACCTGAGCTGATTGTAGGAGCCTATCCCCCAGATAGGCTGTGGTATATTAAAAGGTTTATATATGCTCCTGAGCAAGTGAAAAATTTACAGCGTCGAGTCACCCTAGAAAAACTTAAGAGTATGAAGCCTATTTTTCTAACTTTTAAAGACACATCATCAAAGAGTATTGTTAATTCAATTTGTCAGAATCAGTGGATTGATTTACAACAAAATGTAGGCGGTCGTATAGTGGTTGCTTGCAGGGAGGCAAAACTCAGTCGCCTGCTGGAACAGTGAGCGCTTGGATTTGAACCGAATTCTCAAACTAATACAATTACAAAAATTAAATTAAAATAAAATAAGGCTAAAAATTAACACTATTCGTGGTTGGTTGGTGAACTAGCTTTTTCCCTATGCTCTTTTGCAATCATTTATGACAGCCGCTGCCAAACAACTAAACAGAGTTAATCCCCTTGTGTGGGTATTGTTAATTGCTTTTTCAATTAGATTGCTGCTGCCGCTCATAGCATTTATATTTACGAAAGAATTAGCTATATTCTATGGTGGAGACACCGCTTCATATCTAGTACCAGCAAAGGAATTACTTCGTTCTGGTCGATACATGACTGGAGGGTTTCCTGAGATATTTCGCGCGCCTGGTTATTCGCTGCTATTAATTCCTGGTATTATTTCAAACCGGCTAGAATTAGTGATGGTGGCGCTGCAAATTGGTTTGAGTTGTTTGACGGTTTATTTAGTTTTTAAAATCGCTCTGCTTGTATTTAACAATAATAAAATAGCCATAATTTGTGCTTGGCTTTATGCCCTTGAACCGCTTTCTATTGTATATGCGGGAAAGATTTTAACCGAGACAGCGTTTACAACTTTTTTGATGGCATTTTTATATTGCTTTTTGGTTTATTTAAACAAGCGCTCGCTTATCCTCTTGCTAGCAGCAGCAGTTATTTTAGTTGCTGCTGCGTATATCAGACCGATTGCGTATTACTTGCCTTTTCTGTTTACATTGATTCTGGTTGTATTTGCGAGCGCTAAGTTTTCCAATAAAAAAACTATCCTAATTCATGGCTTTCTTTTCTTCTCGCTCTCGATGGGTTCTATGTATCTATGGAATATCAGAAATAAAATTGTTGCTGGTTATTCAGGTTTCTCATCTGTCACCGAAATTAACTTATATTATTGGCACGCAGCGGCTGTACTAACTGCAAAACCGGGAACGAATTTCCTCGGTCAACAAGCAATGTTGCGCGAACAATTACAAAAAGCATTACCACCAGAAGTTTTTCAGGGTAAAAATATAGCTCATATCTGTGCTTGTGCGCCCGATTACGGTTCCCCCAGCGTCCTCAAATATATGCGCGAAGAGGCGAAAAAGATTATTTTTTCTCATCCTTTCAGTTACTTAAAACTGCGGTTAAATGGAATGGTAAATATTCTGTTTAACTCGACGCCTTGGCCTTATTTAACTATACTGAATTACTACAAAATAGGCGGATTTACTCAAATAGCAAATGCCTATGAAACCGAATTTTTTAGGAATGGTTGGCTAGCAGGAATGTCTTATTACTTAAATAACACACCGGCGGCAGTTAGGATAACTTGGTTAATTTTACAAGTTAATTTGTTAATTTACTGGTGTTTGACCTTCCTAGCGCTGCCATCAAAGTTTTTTATCAAAAACACTCCCGCCTTGATTCTGATAACTTTAGCTTCCTATTTTGTAATCATAACGGGTGGGCCAGAAGGCGGTAGCAGCCGTTATAGACACCCGATTATGCCCATTATTTGTATTGTAGCTGGTTATGGGTTGTATTTTATGATGGAAAAGTTTAAAGAGAAATTTAATCGGGAAACTAGATAACGCAAGTTGCTAGTTATAAACTTTGGCGTTGCAAGCTGGCTAATTGCTAATTGCTAATATAGGATTTTTACTGACATTAGCCATTAGCCTCGTGACCACGGCAGAGCCTAGTAACGCCATTAGCTGCTATGGATGAGATAACTAGCAACTTGAGTTAGATAAGTAGAAACCCGGTTGTTTAAATTTAGAAACCGAGGCAGATCCTCGAAGATTCGTTCCCAGGCGGGAGCCTGGGAACGAGGGGAGCGGGAGCCTGGGAACGAGGGGAGCGGGAGCCTGGGAACGAGGGGAGCGGGAGCCTGGGAACGAGGGGAGCGGGAGCCTGGGAACGAGGGGAGCGGGAACCTGGGAACGAGGGGAACACAAAAGAAGAGGTGGGTAATTTTGGATTATATTTGGGCTAAGATTGCTTGCGCTTGACCGCAAAGTGTTTGGTGACAGTGACCGTTGCTGGCTATTAAACAACCCCACTGATGCACGTCGCCTTGGTTGTATTTTAAAGGTTTGCCATCGGGGTGCGTGAATTGTCCGCCTGCTTCGGTTAAGATTAATTCCGGTGCTGCCATATCCCAATCTTTGGGGGCAGATTTGCCGGAAAGCGAAATATAAATGTCGGCATTTTGTTCGATAATGGTGGCAATTTTACAACCGACGCTGCCAACATATTTTTGATTTTTGCAGGCTAGGTTTTGCAATAGTTTGTTGAAGCGTTCGTCCCGGTGGGTGCGACTGACGACGAGGGAAAGTTCTTCGATGGCATTGCGGGAGGATACTTGCAATGGCGTTACTTTACCGTCGCGGGTTTCTACAAATGTCCCGCCGCCTTTGGTGGCATAATACAATTTCTCGGCTTCGGGCCATGCAACGACTGCTAAAATGGGGCGTCCTGCTTCTACTAATGCAATGTGAATTGCGTATTCTCCTGTTTTATCGATGAAGTCTCGCGTGCCATCTAAAGGATCGATTATCCAAACAAATGGTTGTGTTAATTGTGCGTCCTGGGATTTATGAGTTTCTTCGCTGAGATAACCAAATTCTTGCGTGCCAAAACAGGCTTGTAGGTTGTCTAAGATATAATGGTTGGCGGCTACATCTGCTGCTGTTACTGGGCCATCTTTTTTATCTTGAATTTCTAGGTTGCCGGTGTCGGGTTCGCCGCGATAATAGGAGCGGAGGATATCTGCTGCACCCCATGCTGTTTGGCGAGCGATCCCAAGTATTTCTTCTAACCCTTCGTATAGGTTTTCACCCAAAGATTTTAATTCTGTCACTTTACTATCCTTTGTTAATTTTAGGTTACTTCGATCATTTTATGGGAATTTTGAACCGCGAAGACGCTAAGAGCGCGAAGGAAGAAGGAGAGGTTTAAGTCAATTCTCGTTCCATCCAGCGGCGAGTGCCGAAGTATTGGCAGGAATAAGAGGCTATTTTTGCTGCTGCTGTTAGGGTTTCTCGCAAGGTGGTTTGTAAGATGTAATGGCAGAATGCACCGTGGAAGATGTCTCCTGCACCCAGGGTATCGATGGGGTTTATTTGAGGGATTTCTATTTCACCCTTTTCAGTGGGGGAAAGATATAAAATTGGTTTTTCTCCTCTGGTGATGGCGATGTGGGGAATTTCCATGTTTAATAAGTAGGACAAGACTTCTTCTGAGTTATGGCAGTTGGGGGGATAAAAGTTGTCGGAACAAATGGCATAATCTACGATTGGTAAGATGTTTTCTAAGCCTGGTTTCCAACTGCCGCCATCGATAACTATGGGGATGTTGTTTATTTTGGCTTGTTGCGCGATCGCATACCCGACTTCGATTTGATGTCCGTCAATCAGTACTATATCAACTCCCTGTAAAATATTGGGGGGAATGCGATCGCTTCCTACTTGCGCTTTGGTGGCGTTGAGGGAAACTACTGCGCGATCGCCTGTTGTTTGGGTGACAATAATTGATGAGACTGGTGGCGGTTCTGTGCGCGTGGGATCTAGGTCTGCGATTGCTACTTTATAATTGTCTAAATCCCTGCGAATTAACCCATTAATTGGATGGTTACCTGCTACAGTCAGTACTATTGCTTCATTTCCTAAGTAGCTGAAAGTTACCGCCGCATTTGTCGCTGGTCCTCCCGCTGATACTGTATAATCAGCCGCTGCAATTTTCTGGTTGGGACTGGGAAAGCTGGCTGTTAAATAAACTAAATCTAAGGTCAGCATTCCTACAAACAATCCTTTTTTACCCATAAGCCTATTTTTCTAAATTATTACAGCTTATAACATATAATTTAAGAGACTTAATATCCAATTTTATGCCCGAGCAAACACCAGGTATTTTATATTTAGTCGGGACGCCGATCGGTAACCTGGAAGATATGACTTTCCGCGCGGTGCGAATTTTACAAGCGGTCGATCTAATCGCCGCAGAAGATACGCGCCACACGGGGAAGCTGTTGCACCATTTTCAGATAACAACCCCTCAAATAAGTTACCACGAACATAACCAAAAAGCGCGAATTCCTGAGTTAATCGAACTGTTGAGTCAGGGCAAAACTATAGCACTCGTCACCGACGCCGGAATGCCAGGTATTTCCGACCCCGGATCCGAACTGGTCAAAGCTTGTATAGAAGCTAACATATGCGTAGTCCCCATCCCTGGCGTCACGGCGGCAATTACTGCGTTGACTGCAGCGGGGTTACCCACGGATCGCTTTGTGTTTGAAGGCTTTCTGCCAGCAAAAGGTCAACCGCGAAAACAGCGATTAGAAGCTCTCAAAATAGAATCAAGAAGTATTATTTTATACGAATCGCCACACCGCATCAGGCAAACCTTGCCAGATTTGGCAACTGTTTTAGGAGAAAACCGTCAAATTGTTCTGGCACGGGAGTTAACAAAGTTACACGAGGAGTTTTGGCGGGGGAGTATTAAGGATGCGATCGCTCACTATACCACCCGCGAACCTCAAGGCGAATTTACCCTCGTTCTTGCCGGTACTCTGTTAGAAACACCCCAGATGAATGATGCCGCCATTAAAAACGAATTACAGCATTTGCTCAGTCAAGGACTATCCCGCAGTGAAGCTAGCCGCCAATTAGCCGCATTAACATCTTTATCCCGCCGCCACATTTATCAATTAGCTTTGGAAATTGGGGATGGCTAATTGCTAATTGCTCATTGCTAATTGCTAATTGCTAATTGGTCATCGAGAAAGTTTATTCTTCCCCATTACCCTCGTGACCACGGCAGAGCCTAGTAACGCCATTACCCATTACCCATTACCATTATTCATTTTGAAACACTTCCTTAGAAAACATTTCTGAAAAAGTACGCAGATAAGGGAGAAATATCGGCACATCTTGTAACGGCAAGCGCTCCTGAATTTCCCAGCTCATAAACAATAGCATTTCCTGCACCAGCGTCCAGCTCACTTTCAAGCAGGGATATAACATGACGCAGAGGGGAAACAATTGCTGTTGTACTGAGTAGATACTGCGGTCTAAAACGCACAGACACAGGTAAACTTGAAACATCTCTACATCGCGGATACTAGAGATTATCACCGTTTCCGCAGTCAAAGCGCCGCTGTAGCTTTGATAGCCCGGATGCTGGCGACTGACACTTTGGCAAACTTTACAAGCAATTTTAGTGCTGATCGGTAGCAGGTGCTGCACTGCCAATAACATGGGAGAATTTTCCTCATGCTGGGCTGCCGCTTTATAGGCGGTCTGTAGCGGCATGTACATGTGGTCGTCCATCACCTTTAAATACGCCGCAAATACTTTTTGCTCGTCTAGGGTTAACCACTCCAGTAACTTTTGCCCTGTATAGTGAAATTGCATACTGACAAAGCCGATAGCACGCGGATCGACGCTAGTATATTTCTGGCGAACTCGACCGCAGTTTCTGCCTACCATCACCGATAAGCGTTGTGGCGGTATCCCTGATGCATAGGCATCTAAAGCTTTGTGGAATAGTTCGCGCGTATCTGCAGCAATCTCTAACGGATTGATTAATTCTGGGTTAATATTGTGCCGTCGCATCTCCTGAGCTAGCAGGGTTTCCGTTAGCGACCAAGCTTTGGCACTGGCTAAGTTTAGATTCTTTATTAGCTTGTTCGCTGTTTTTTTCCTACTTTCGATAGATGTTGTTTTCGTTAAATTTTGCTCTGGTTGCGGTTGACCCGGAGCTTGATTGGCAGCCACGGAAAGGTAGTATTTCCGCGCCCAAAGAACTGCCAGAGATTGAAGATTTTCCGGCTGTTGGGACTTAACTGTAGCGGCTGTAAATTCCAGGGATTGGTTCATGGCTTTGTCCAACTGGTTAAAACTAATGATGCATAAGCTGATAAAGTAATAAAAGGATCGCCCCCAAGGCTAGACAAGGGCGCTCTCGCTTTTAAGACAAAACCCTTCAATAATTTAAGTGTAATTTTTAGTTTAATTCACTGTTGAAGGTAAAGTCTGCTGTGTTTTTACTGAAAGATACAATTTAATATTTATAATTTTATAATATTGTTAAGAATTATTTAAAATAATGCCGACCAACAGCAGTTTAGGCTCGCGCTCCGAGCGCGCCTAAACTGCTGTACTTGTGACTATTCGCACCAAGGGATAAGCAAGATGGAGAGGGAGAGCCGATCTTTTGCCGTTCCCTCTCGCTGTTCTAAATCAACAATATATCAAAAGATATACAGTTGATTCTTTTGGATCGAACCAAGAAGCGCCAATTACCAATTACCCATCACCCATGACCGTTATTCGTTTTGGAATACGGCTTTAGAAAACATCTCCGAAAATGTACGTAGATAGGGTAAAAACACGGGGACAGATTTTAAGGGTAAGCGTTCCTGCATTTCCCAGCTCATGAATAACAGCATTTCCTGTACTAGCGTCCAGCTGACCTTCAAGCGGGGATATAACATCACGCAGAGGGGAAACAGTTCTTGTTGCACCGTGCGGATGTTCGATTCCAGAACGCACAGGCACAGGTAAACTTGAAACATCTCCACATCGCGGACGCTGGAGATTCTCACCATTTCTGAATTCAGCGCGCCGGTGTAGGTATGATAGCCCGGATGCTGCTGAGCTACGCGATCGCATACGGAATGGGCTATTTTCGTACTCATCGGTAGCAGGTACTGCACTGCCTGCAATTGAGGAGAATCTAACTCATGCTTAGCAGCTGCTTCGTAAGCAGCAGACAGCGGCATGTACATGTGGTCGTCCATCACCTTTAAGTACGGCGCAAATAGTTCTTTCTCGCTTCCCGATAGCCATTCGAGTAACTTTTGCCCCGTGTGGTGAAACTGCATACTGACAAAACCGATCGCCCGCGGATCGTTGCTGGTATATTTCTTGCGAACTCGACCGCAGTATTTACCCACCATCACCGACAAGCGTTGTGGCGCCACTCCCTCTGCATAGGCATCCAGCGCTTTTTCATATAAATTCCGTATATCTGCCGCAATCTCTAATGGATTAATTAATTCCGGGTTGATGCCGTGCCGTCGTATCTCTTTAGATAGCAACGTTTCCGTCAGCGCCCAACCTTTGGCACTCGCCAAAGTCAAATTCTGGATCAGTTTGTTTGACGTCCTGCTTCGAACTTGCTTCGAGCTAATTTCCGTCAGGTTTTCGGCGTTTTGCTGTTTCTGGTCATTCTGGGAAGTCACGGAAAGATAGTATTTCCGCGCCCACAACACTGCCAGCGAATGCAGGTTAGCTGCTGCTGGTTGGGATTGAATGCTAGCCGCTGCTGATGCTAAAGAGTGAGTCATCTTGCAATCCAAATTGTCAAAAGTGGTTTAAAACGAGCAAATCAAGCCATTTTGGTCAGGTATGCTGACGCTTATGAGCTTTAAGACGACTGGAAACAGCTTTGTGTTCAGCCAAAGACCTTGGGCGCACCTAGTACAAAACTGTCAAACCGACTTCCTAGTTTACACAAGCTTTATATAATTTAATTTTTAATTATGCCGTATTTTTGCGGAAATGTAAAACTTTTTGTTTACGATCGTTAATAACTATAATAGAAATTTGGTATTTTTCTCATATACTTACGTCTCAGGGCAGATTTGCGCTTCAGTTACTTAAGAAAAACTTAACAAAGCCTTGATAAAATTGATTTGCCCATTTGGCCAATCAATCTTTTTCGCCCCTCATCTCCCCTAGAGTAATTTTGGAAAATATATTATACCAGATAAATGTAATTTTGCCAAGGTGTGCTAGGAAAGGCAGGCGATTGTGCTGCGGAGATGGTAGGCAATCGCGCTTCCAGGTAAAATCGGATGGCATCGCTAAAATTATTTCAATTTCTGGGCTAAATTCATATACCCTTTCTTCAGGGGCTAAAAAAATTTTTTGTTCCCCTTGTTCCAGCAAGGCTTGGATTGTATCAGCTAATTCGGTAACATCCTCCATACTGAGAATCCAATTGTTCGCATATTGCTGAACCACAGTGCCGCGAATGCCTAATTAGATAGGGGGACGCTCAAGTTTTCTCAGCCATAAATCCCGCTCCGGGTGCGATTGATAGCGTACTTCACCCTGGGTTAAAGCGCGTTGCCAATCTTGTTCGGTTGTAAATAAATCTCGTGCAAAAGAAGTTGGTATGGTTTGAGAAAGTTTAATTTTGAGGATGCGTTATTGTCTGTGCTGGGTGGCATAATGAGAACGATAAAGCATCCAGCCAAAAGAAGGTTTAATCCCAGTCATTCCCCCGCAGTGCTGCATCAGCAATCGAGTGCTTGAAAGCTTGGTAAACGAAAATTACTGACCGCTCAAAGCAGGCAAAGATTTTTCGTGTCATCTTAGAGATATGCTGAAACTTGCTAATTATTGTGTGACCAGTTATGAAAAGTATCGCCAATTTAATTGCTTGTCTAATTTTAGCTGTTTGGGCGATGGCGATCGCTATCTTCTCGGTGCAAAACGCCACGCCGGTATCCCTGAAGTTGCTAGGGTTTGAGTCGATTCAAATGCCAGTAGGTGTAGTGCTGGCGGTTAGTGCGGGTATTGGCGTGATGCTGGGAGCGATCGCTCTCCCGGTGTTCAGTCGTTCCCATCGCCAATTAGAAGATGCTGAATGATTTTTAAACTCATCTAAACTGCCGCTCATACCCGGCAGTTATACATTGCTAATTGCTGATTGCTAATTGCTGATTGCTAGAAACGCTTGTCTTTCCCTGACTAACTTTTGCTGTCAGTTTATGACCGTCGGAAGTATAGAACTTATTCTGGCATAAACCAGGCCAATGTGCGCTGGGAACGCAAGTTTCAAGTTAGACCAAAGTTATAGCGATCGCGGGTAGTCTTATATCCCCAAAAAATTTGTAGTTAAAATTTACAGAGAAACCAAGCATTTGTGGGAATTGTACTGCTATAATGCCGGGTAAACACTAGCAGGCAATTGCGACCAATAGGGCGAGTGACATCAGGGTAGGGATAAAAGCTACGCAGCCTGTGCAATTAAAGCAATGTCTGGAGCAATGAGACAATGAGTGAAAGATCCTACGCCCAAACCAAAAACTCAGCTACCCCCTCCCACTCAACTCAATCAAGTTCGCCTCTATTGGGGCAACGCCCTTTTACTGATGAACGATATGACGCTAGTGCAAGCGATTCAAAGATATCGACAGAAGGGCAAGCGCAACAGCCAAAAATCCCCCGTTCTAGGTTAGACTGGCGAAATATTACTATAGAAGCACCTAATCGTAGTGCAATTCAACGCCAAGACGACAAAGAACAACAACAAGACATCCAGTTGCAACCAGAGGCGGTTTCAATTCAACGTCAAGAAACAACCTCAATAGAAGAAAAAAGGGCACAGGAATTAGCCACATCCAACAATCCCACAATATCAACAGAAGGGCAAACACAACAGCCAAAAATCGCCCGTGCTGGCTTGAATTGGCGAAATATATCCATCGAAGCGCCTCCAAGAGCGGTAGAATCAAGCACCTACCCAGGAGGAATTCAACGCCAACAAGAGGAAGAACAACTTGCGGAAGCGCCAACAATTCAACGTCAGGTTTCAGCAGCATCAGAAGAAAAAAGCACAGAGGAATCTTGCAATTCAACCAGATCGACAGCAGGGCAAGCAGAACAGCCAAAAATCGCCCGTTCTAGGTTAGACTGGCGAAATATTTCCATAGAAGCGCCATCAAGAGCGGGAGTTTCCAGCACTTACCCAGGAGGAATTCAACGTCAACAAACCTCAGAGGTGAAGCAAAAAGAAGACACAAATGAATCTCTCCAAATGCAGTCAGATGGGGCAATTCAGGCTAAATGCAGTGAATGCGAATCTTCAGTTCAAACCAAACTAACCGTTGGCGCACCCGGAGACAAGTACGAACAAGAAGCTGACAACATGGCAGCGAAAGTCATGACCATGCCAGACTCAGCCTTACAACAACCGATTCAACGCCAAACTGAGGCAGAGCAAGAACAGCTTCAAACGCAACCTCTGGTAAACTCCATCACCCCGCTCGTACAACGCTCACCCGATAGCAGTACCCAGGCGAGTTCCAGCATCGAAAGCCGTCTCAACAGTTCAAAGGGTGGAGGTAGTCCTTTACCCAATGATGTACGTAGTTTCATGGAGCCGCGTTTCGGCGCTGATTTTAGCTCGATCAAAGTGCATAGCGACTCGAATGCCGTGCAGATGAATAAGGAATTGGGGGCGCAGGCATTTGCTCATGGTAGCGATATTTACTACGGGGCCGGGAAATCTCCCGGTAAGAATGAATTGACGGCGCACGAGTTGACGCATACCATCCAGCAGGGTGCAGCGATGCGGATGAATAAAGAAGTGCGGCGACAACCTCAGCAAGAGGAAGAACAAGTTTCGCTTCAGGCGAAAGAAATTTCTTCTCTTCAAGAAGACCGCCAGGGATTAAAATCCCAAAGCTTAAGCTCAAGTCGGTTAAAACCGACTATTAATAATATTGCTAGTCCGTTTCAACGGACTTTAGCTATTAGCCCGGAAATTGATTTCCGGGCGGTCGATGATTCAAATCAAGCAACCCCCCTTAACTTTGAAAGCAGCGAATTCCGCTCGGAAACGCAAGGTGAAACCATCGCTGCAAAAGAAATACCCAGTTATAATACCAACCTGAACCAGAATAAGGAACTGCGCCAAAAACCACAAGAGGAGGAACAAGAAGAAACACTTGATGAACCAATTCAAGCCAAGCAATTCACTAATTCTTCTCCCTTTAACAATAAAAATAGCATCCAGCGTCAGTCATTGGCGGTGACTTCTGTTAGTCCTCGCATCCAGGGAGACTTTCTGGGAATTGGCAACCCGATTGATAAAATAAAAGGAGCGATCGCCGGATTTGCCAAACAACTTCCAGGCTATCCTTTACTCACATTAATATTAGGAAAAGACCCGATAAGCGACGCGCCAGTCCAGCGCAATGCTACCAACCTAGTTCGCGGTCTGCTCAGTTTAGTACCAAACGGAGACAAGATTTTTAACAATTTACAACAATCAGGAGCATTACAGAAAGCATTTGACTGGTTTAATGGGGAAGTCGCTAAACTGAACCTGACTTGGGATGCAATTAAAGGACTGTTCGGGAAGGCTTTAAACTCATTGGGAATAGGTGATGCGCTCAATCCAATCGGGGCATTTGAGAAGGTTAAAAACGTCTTCATAGAACCGATTGGACGCATCAAAAACTTTGCCGTCGCTGCTGGTACAAAGGTGATGGAATTCGCCTTTGAAGGCTTCCTGAATATGGCAGGCGGCGCAGGGGCGAAGGTAATGGGAATCCTGCGTAAAGCGGGCGGTGTTTTTACCAGTATTCTCAAAGATCCAGTGGGTTTTTGTGGCAACCTCGTCGGGGCGGTGCGCGGTGGCTTCCAGAAGTTTTCTGGTAACGTCGCCACTCACTTAAAGAATGGCTTGACAGGTTGGTTATTTGGTGCATTAGCGGGTGCTGGTTTAACACTGCCAGCCCAGTTTGACTTGAAAGGAATTGTTTCTATTGTCCTGCAAGTTTTGGGTGCTACTTATGAAAGATTGCGGGGTAAATTAGCCAATAAAATAGGGGAACAGAAAGTATCGCGACTGGAGAAAGCATTTGATTTTCTCAAGACAATTGTCACGGGTGGGTTAGCTGCGGCTTGGCAGAAAATATCAGAATTTGCCGGAAATCTGCAAGAAATGGTAATCGGCGGGATTAAAGAATGGGTGATGAACAGTGTAATTACCGCTGCGATTACTAAGTTGATTTCCATGTTTAATCCAGCGGGGGCAATTATTCAGGCGGTGATGGCAATCTACAACACCGTCATGTTCTTTATCGAGCGGGGTTCGCAGATAGCGGCGTTAGCAGAAGCGGTATTTAATTCGATTGGAAATATCGCGGCGGGGAATGTAGCTGGCGCGGCTAATTATGTCGAACAGACGATGGGGCGTTCTCTTCCCGTGATGATTAGTTTCCTGGCGCGATTGATAGGTTTGGGAGGGATTAGCGAGCATATTAAGAATGTAATTAAGAAGATTCAGACGCCGATAGAAAACGCCATGAATAAGTTGGCGAATTTTATCGTCGAGAAGGGTAAGAATTTGTTGGGTAGGGGTGAAGGTCAGAGAGGGGGCGGCGAACAAAACCCGCAAGAGCGACTAGATCGAGCTATGGCTGCTGCACAGTCTGCTGTTAACCGTTTCACGGGCAAGCGCGTTGGTGCCCTTGTTCTCAAACCATTGCTGAGTGCCATCCGTCTGCGTTATGGGCTAAAATCACTGGAGCTGGTGCCGGATGGGGAACGTTGGGCAATTGAGGGTATCGTTAACCCGAAGAAGATAGAGACAACGGGCGTACTCAGGGGTGAGGATCTCGCCCCCAGCGAAGGAAAAAGGATTTTGCTTTTGGGAGAAGGAGATTTTAGTTTTGCATTAAGCCTTGCTAAGCAGGTTCAGCCAGCACAACGTAGTGGCATAGTCGCGACCTCTTATGACAGCGAAACTCAAGTCAAACAGTTGTATAAAGGCGCTGAACAGAACATTAGTAACTTGAAAAACAGTGGAGTTACAGTTTTACATGGAGTCGATGCCACTAAAATAGACTCAAGCCAAGGTTTATTCACTGGTATCGTGTTTAACTTTCCATTCGTGCCGGGAGATAGACCCACAGCTGTGACACGCAATGTTGCCATGCTCCAAAATTTTTTCGCCAGTGCTGCCCAATCTTTGGAGCCTGGTGGCAAAGTATTTCTAACTTCCAAAGAGTATTGGCTGAAAAGATTTAAACCCGTTGAGCTGGCTGCTAGTGCTGGTCTGACTCAGGATGGGACACCGCGTAGATTTGACGCTGGAGAATTTCCAGGCTATCAACATAGGGAGAGCCACGCAGATGTATCCGCAGCAGACACGACAACAGGTATCACTTATATTTTCAAGAAATAGCTTATGAAAGACAACAATAGTATCCACCAGGCGATTGATAGAATTCACGAGTTGGGGAACGTAGAAACTGGTCGAGGTCCAAAGCACCCCACCTCCCCAAACCCTCAATTAGCTTCAGAAATAGCGGACTTTATTGACAAGTATTCATTTTTGAAGAAAGACCAAAGCTACGTGGAATTTCTCGAATGCTACGCTGGGTTGCTTCTTTATCGAGATAACGACTTTATGTCTCTAGGTATTTATGGATTTGATGATGATGTTAGCTTGCATCTTGTCAAGGGTGAAGGTGAACTCATTGACGAAGCAGGTATGTTAACATTTGCCGACCTGACGCTTCCTTTACAAGAAGGGGATAAGAGGGCAGACAACCTGATAGGAACTGGTTTTGCCTTCGACGCCACACAACAGCGACCTTGGGGTGTCTATCGATGTATCAACAATCAACCATACCACTGGTACTGTGGAACGTTCCTGGAATGGCTGGAGAAGTTAGCCAACCAAAAAGGACGATTGCTGGAAGATCCGACTCCCTTATTACGGTAGGATTATCGGTTTGCTACTTTGTCTGGAAAAGTTGCCGTATGGAGGTATTTTGTGGCTGTGAAATATTTCTAAACGTCATAGATACCCTTCTCGTTCTGACAAATTCCCTACATCCATACTTATCTATTTTGCGAGCCGGAATACCATGCTTCCATTGATATCTGGCTTGCCCTTGTAGCACAATTAAACTTCTGGGATATAACAGAATAGGAATTTTTTCTGGAGTTGTTACATGGGAAAATTGCATAATACAAGTAGACACTAGGCTTAATGAAATTATCGTGTTTTCAAAACAACGTGGACAATCTACATGGTCAGCTATGCCTTGCCCTGGTTGATATTCATTTATAATTACTTGATCGGGGATTTTTCCCAATATTCTATTATCATAAAGTCTCCTGGCTATACTTAATAGCCACTCAGGCAGTTCTCCCAAATACATAGATGGGTTGACAGAACGTTTTTTATAATCATATTTATATCCGTAATGCTGCACCCTTCTTTTTAAGTCTTCCAACCATGTTTGTCGGTCAATCATCTCTAGCAAATTGTCATGTTCATCTTCAGTGATATAATCAGGAATATACTTCATCCCTGGAATTTGTGTTAGCTCAGTGTCTCGATTATTTTGCATATGAATAGTTTTTATCGACTGTATTAAAAGTATAACTCGCGACAGCAATTAGCGATCGCACTCCCTCCCCCCTCCCCCAAAAAAACTCCATCGGTACAGGTATAACTTGAAATGAACGCTAATACCGAAACTCATCAACTGGACAAATAAACAAACCTATGAAGGCTCTGGAAGTTGTAGCAAAGATAGAAGATTTGGTAAAAATTACCTTTGAGTTAGAAAAACTAATAGCAGATGCTTTGGAATCCGTGCATCATCATCCTCAGCACGATCTAAATCTGGGATATCGACAAGCAATTTGGGCTGCACTTGAACCAGATAATGACAATTTAGGTCATCAAAGACGTGCATTTTTAGCTAATCTGACAGTGCGTCGCGTACTCCCTATCTGGTATCAGACATTTCCCCATGATGATACACCACAGCATATCCTTGCTGAAGCAGAGCAAGTTATAGCTGGAACCATCAACAAAGAAGTTGCCCAAAAAGACTCTGAACGCTTTTGGCAAGAAATGCAACAGTTAGGTTACAAAGATTCTAGTATGGCTTTTACTGTCGGATGTGCCGCTGCTCAAGCACTAAATACCGCTATAGAAGACGAAATTTTTGACCCTGATGACATTGACTACAATCTAACTGATAATCAGGATACTGAAGGTAATGATGCCTCTTTCTTTGCTGCTTGTGCCTACGCCAATGGACCTGTTTGGCAGATAAAATCAGGAAAATCTGACTCTACCAAGCGTCAGGAATTCTGGGAATGGTGGCTAACACAAGCTGTTCCAGCAGCATGGGAAGCGGTGAGAGAACAAAAAGAATTTGTCAATCTATGACCACTCATACCGAAACTCACCAACCCGACACCGAATTAACCCTGCGCGACTCCTCCCAATCCCCCCTAAGTGTCCACGCAGTAACTCTCACCCTAACAAAAATTGACGACACCCTCATTGAGTCGCGTCTCACCTTTCAAGTAACTCCCGAACTCTACCAACGCATTGACACAGAAGCATTATTCAATCTCAAACCGGAATTGCGCGGTTCCCTAACAGCGGGAGAATTCCAAAGTGAATCTAATATCGAAATTACAGCGAGTCTAAAACCAGATTTACTAACACACCTCACCCCCCACCTCGCTGATGTACCAACTTACCTCAAAACCCTCAGCGAACAACAACCCGAAAATCCACTTTTATCTACTGAAAGTTGGTTAGCTTTGCAGGTAAAACAGCTTCAAACAGGTTATCGCACCTTCTGGGATTATCTTAGTCCAGAGGCAATGACCGCCGACAGCATCGATAGCGACAAAGTTAACGATGCTATCATTAATTTTTTCAAAGATTGGGCTGAAGTTAATCTTCAGACAATGAGTAGCGATGCAGTTTCTCAGGCGCTGATTGAAGTAACCAAGGGATTTGAAGAGTGGGTTGATACGACTTTATCAAATATCAATGAAGAAAGTATTGCTCAAGCAATAGAGTCAATGGGCAAGGCTTTTGAAGAATTAGCTGAATCTAGTTCTTCTGGCATCAGTCAGAATATTTTGTCAGCAATTGTCAATTTCTTTACAGAAGATGACTGGCCTTTTGCTAAAATTAAAGGGGAGCCAGTTTTGCGGATGGCTTTTCAAGGTAAAAATGGTAAGTGGACTTGTTACGCTAAAGCTAGAACTGAACAAGCACAATTTGTCTTTTACTCGATTTGCCCCGTTACCGTACCAGAAAATAAGCGCTTAGCTATAGCAGAATTTATCACAAGAGCTAATTCTGGCACGATTATTGGCAATTTTGAACAAGACTTTAGTAATGGTGAAATTCGCTACAAAACCAGTATTGATGTAGAAGGTTCGACGCTGACTTTTCCTCAGATAAAACAGTTGGTTTATACCAACGTGATGATGATGGATGAATACTTGCCGGGAATTATGTCTGTGATTGATGGGGAGGTGGAAGCAGTGGATGCGATCGATCAAATAGAATCACTTTGATTTACGCCGATATTCCCAAGGCGGTGTAAACTTCGGATCTCCCCAAACACCGCGCAAATTTTTCTTGGCATCAGCTTCTGCTTGCTCAATTATAGCGGCACTGGGACACTTTTTTAAATAGGGACGATAAACTAAGGCTAATCCTTCTTGAATCAAAACTTGTTGAATTAAAGTGCCGTTGGGCAAGCGAACTTCACTCACTTGGCGTCCGTATTGGTCGGTATCGGTTACTGTTAAAATTACGCGATCGCCTCCATTTTTCACCAACTGCTGCACTCGACTTTGAGCTTTGATTCCCCAGTTGAATTGATTTTTATCCAGGATTTTTTGGCTTTGTTTTTCTTTTTGGGTATGGGGAATCTCCGGCGCATCCACGCAGGCAAAGCGCACGGTGGTATTCTTATCGCCATCAACGACAACGATAGTATCTCCGTCGCTGACTCGCTTGACTGAGTAGGTGGGCGATCCAAACAAGCGATCGCATCCGACTAAGCTAAAAATCAGGCAGGCGACTCCAAGGGAAATCGCCAATTTTCGGGTGATTTGATGCATCGGGTTCATTGATTAATATTTTAGATCAACAGGGTTAAGAAACCCGGTTTTTTTCAAAAAACCGGGTTTCTGGGAGTTTATATTGCTCAATCCATCCTACAATTATTTTGGTAGATTTGGTGTTGGCATATGCAAAAACTCTTAGTCACTGGTGCAAGCGGTTTTCTGGGATGGAACCTTTGCCAACTCGCCAAACAGCAATGGGACGTTTATGGAACCTACTTTTCCAAAACTGTCGAAATTCCAGGGGTAACTACGATTAAAGCAGACGTGAGAGACTTTGAGCAAATTAAGCACCTGTTTCAAGAAATTAAACCAGCAGGAGTAATTCATACCGCCGCACAATCGAGTCCCAATTATTGTCAACTCCATCCTGATGAATGCTACTCACTTAATGTTACCGCTGCTTGGAATATTGCCGGACTCTGTGCCGATTATTCTATCCCCTGCGTTTTCACATCCACCGATCAAGTTTTCAATGGTCTTAACGCTCCTTATAGAGAAACAGATAGCGTATGTCCTATTAGTCATTATGGCGAACAAAAAGTTAAAGCAGAACAAGGTATGTTAGAACGCTATCCTAAAACGGCTGCTTGCCGAATGCCTTTAATGTTTGGCATCGCGCCTGCGGGTGCTACTAGCTTTATTCAACCATTTATTCAAATTCTGAGATCCGGGAAAGAATTAAGTTTATTTACCGATCAGTTTAGAACGCCAGCTAGTGGAAAAACAGCAGCAAGCGGACTGTTATTAGCACTGGAAAAAGTGGAAGGGATTCTGCATTTAGGTGGAAAAGAGCGCGTGTCGCGCTATGAATTTGGTCGGTTAATGGCAGAAGTGTTTGAACTGCCTCAAGATAAGTTAAAAGCTTGCTTGCAAGAAGATGTACCAATGCCCGCACCCAGACCACCCGATGTATCTTTAAATAGCGAGAAGGCTTTTGCTTTAGGATATCGACCTTTGTCTTTACGGGAAGAATTGGAAACGTTGCGGGGTTGTTTGTAGTCTTTGTTATAGCCTTAAAGTTAATAAGCTATAATATAATTGACAGGAGGTGTTTTATGATAACAGTTTCGATTGAATTTCCAGAAACAGTTTTTGATTCCCTCGGTCAAGAACCTGATGATTTTGTTAAAGAAATGCGGGTTGTTGCTGCTGTTAAATGGTACGAATTAGGAAAAATATCTGAAAGTAAAGCAGCAGAAATATCTGGATTAAATTTAGGAGATTTTATTGAGGTATTGTCGCGGTACAAAGTTTATACGGCTCAAAACAAGAATGAAGAAATAACTAAAACATCAATAGAAGCCGAACCTCAAACAAAACTATCCTTGCAGCAAATAGCAGTTTTGCCTTTAAAAGAACGCCATAAGTTGCTAGCTGCTTCCATTGCTTTAACAGCCGAGGATTTTTTAAACGATCCTGAGTTGACCGAGTTTTCTATTTTAGATGGGGAAGACTGGGACCCAGGAAATGACTAACGCTAAACGCGGCGAGATTTGGCTGGTGCAACTCGCTCCGACTAGAGGACAAGAAATTCAAAAAACTAGACCCGCTGTGGTTATTAGTTCGGACTTATTTAGTGCTATTGGCGTGCGGATTATTATTCCCGTGACAAGATGGCAACCAAAATTTGTCAATCGTCCTTTTATGGTATTTATTCAAAAAACTGATGAAAATGGTCTAGAGCAAGACTCGGCGGGTAACGTGCTGCAAGTGCGTAGCGTTTCTAATGAAAGATTTGTCAGCAGTTTAGGAAAAGTTTCGACAACAGTTATTAAAGAATTATTAGCGGGTTTGATTATATGTGTTGATTATGAAGTTGAGTAAACTACGCTCTTCGGAGGCGATCACCTTTGTTTCGACCTAGATCTCTAGTTTCCTTGCTCAACGATTTTTCTCGCGAAACCCGGTTTCTTTGCGTAAGTCCTTTCTAATTGTGAAGAAAGCTGTAGGGGATGAGTTAGCGCTACACTTTAGAATAAAAAACTGAATCATTTTGAAACTTAAAGAGATACATTGGGCATACTACCTGAGGATGGGGTTGCCTAGTCGCAGAAGTTGAGATTGGGGAGAACATGTCGAACAAGGCAATTTTATGTGTGGATGACGAACGCATCGTCTTGGTGAGCTTGCGCGACCAAATAACCAAACACTTTGGCTCGCGCTACCGCTCCGAGTTTGCAGAGAGCGTGGAAGAAGCCTGGGAAGTGATAGAAGAGTTAGACTTGGATAAAGTCAAAATTCTGATTATCGTCTGCGATTGGCTGATGCCCGGTATCCGAGGCGATGAGTTTTTAATCCAAGTTCACCAACGCTTCCCTGAAATCGTCACGATCATGCTAACCGGGCAGGCAGATGAAGCAGCGATTGAACGCGCACGCCAGTACGCAGATCTACATGCTTATATCCCCAAACCCTGGAGCGAGGCAACCCTAGTCGCAGCAATCGAGTCGGGTTTGGAGAAAATTAATGTTTAAAGGGGCAATTGTCTGTGTAGACGATCAAAAACTGGTGCTGATCGGACTTCGCGATCAGCTAATCCGCCTCGTGGGTGATGAGTACGCAATTCAATTGGCTGAAAGTGGAAAAGAAGCCCTGGAAATTTTTGCCGAACTAGAACGAGAAGGCATGGAAATTCCCCTGGTTATCTGCGATCAAATTATGCCGAAAATGCGAGGAGATGAACTGTTGATTGCGCTCCACGCCCGCTATCCGAAAACGCGAAAAATACTATTAACCGGAGAGGCGAGCATGAATGCTGTCATCAATGCAGTCAACCGTGCCAACTTGTATCGATACATCAGCAAACCTTGGGATGAAGAAGATTTGGGTTTGACAGTCCGAGAGGCGATTCGCAGCTATTTTCAAGATAAACAACTGAACGAACAAAATGAAGCGTTGCGAAGATTTAATCAAGACCTAGAACGACTCAATGCATCCTTAGAACAAAGAGTTGACGAGCGGACTGGCGAACTGATGGAAGCGAATCAACACCTTCAGCAAGCCAAAGAAGCTGCCGAGGCGGCTAACCTTGCCAAAAGCACTTTTTTGGCAAATATGAGCCACGAACTGCGAACGCCGCTAAACGCAATTTTGGGCTTCACCCAAGTGATGAGCGGCGATAGTTCGATTAGCTCAGAAAATCGGCAATACTTGGATATTATCCAGCGCAGCGGAAAGCACTTGCTCAAACTGATTAATGACGTGCTGGATATGTCCAGAATTGAAGCAGGTCGGATCAAGTTGGAGGAAAAGAGCTTTGATCTGTATCGCTTGTTGAACGATTTGGAATTGATGCTTTGTCTTAAAGCTGAGGAAAATCAACTGCTACTAATTTTTGAGCGTTCGCAACAAGTGCCGCAGTATATAACTGGAGATGAAAATAAACTGCGGCAAGTGCTGCTTAACCTGTTGGGTAACGCACTCAAGTTTACCCAGCAAGGTAGCATCATCCTGAGAGTAAAAGTAGAAAAAAAAGAAGAATCTAATCTTCAAAATACCATAAATCTGCTGTTCGAGGTCGAAGATACAGGTCCCGGGATTAATGCAGAGGAAATGGAACTGTTATTTGAAGCTTTTATGCAAGCAAAAAACAGTCAAAAATCTCAGGCGGGAGCAGGTTTAGGTTTAGCAATTAGCCGTAAATTTGTCAACTTGATGGGGGGAGATATTACCGTTGATAGCGTAGTTGGCAAAGGGAGTACATTTAGATTTAACATTCAAGCGAGTTTAGCTGAGGCGTCTGACTTGCCAGAGCAGTCGTCGAGGTGGCGCATTATCGGGTTAGCACCCGATCAACCTGTGTATCGCTTGCTAGTTGTAGAAGACAATTGGGAAAACAGCCTACTTTTGGTTAAACTGCTGTCATCGCTTGGATTTGAGGTGAAAGAAGCGAAAAATGGATTGGAAGCGATCGCGCTGTGGGAAAGTTGGAAGCCCGATTTAATATTAATGGATATGCGAATGCCGGTGATGAATGGTTACGAAGCAACTAAGCGCATCAAAGCCACCGTCAAAGGGCAAGCTACGGTGATTATTGCCGTCACCAGCAGCGCTTTTGAAGAAGACCGATCGGAAATTTTATCCATCGGTTGCGATGATTTTGTGCGGAAACCATTTCAAGAAGAAATCATCTTTGCCAAATTAGCCGAACACCTGGGAGTTCGCTACCTTTATCAAGAGATTACCGCGGAGTCGATCGCGAGCAAACCGCCAACAGAACCAGCTAACTTGGACTCGCTCACACCTAATAGCTTAAAGGTAATGCCCAAGGAATGGATTGCCCAACTGTACTTAGCTGCTAGTATGTGCCGAGACGATTTAATTTTAGAACTGCTCGAACAAATACCGCAAAACTATACAGATATGGCCAAAGATTTAGGCGAACTAAACTATAATTTTCAGTTTGAAGAAATTATGCATATGACAGAATTCGCTGCGCCTGACAGCGTGAACTCCAACATCAATTATTTGACATAGGGTTTTCCATGTTCATCAAACCTTTGAGGAGTTTTGTGGCAAATACGGCTGGCAACTTACCCCTACGAAAGGTTTTTAGGACTTACGCTTATATTCCCGGTTTCTCTGAAAAATCCTTGGGAAAGGGAACCAGAGATCAAGGTCGAAACCGGGTTTCTGGCCTCGACCTGCCTAAGTCCTGGTTTTGATAATCCTTTTTGTTTTGCAAATTGTTGGGACAGTGGGGTTGGTGGGTTATCTTTCGTTTAAAAACGCTTAAAAGTTATGCCCGTCAGGATAAATCTGGCACAATGGTTAGCGCCTCCATCACCGATGAAATTGATCCCGTATTGACGCTGTATCAAAATCAAATTAAGCGGGGAGATGAAGTTAGGAAAACCTCTGCATCGGTGACGCAAATTTTGTTTTATCCCGAAGAAATAATGCAAGTTTGGTCGAATTTAATTAGCACAGGAATTACGCAAAGAAACAAAGGTTATCCGAAAAATCGTTGGGAAAGGAAACTCGAGAGCAAGGTCGAAACCGGGTTTCTGGCAACGCCCTTGCGTCAGTCCTGTAGCAATGCAATTCAGGCGATGAACTATCAGGGGGAATTAGGGATCTCTGTCTGCCAGAACGATGAATACGTAGTTGTAGAAATTACCGATTCAGGTGTTGGCATTCCCCCAGAAATTCAACATAGAATTTTTTACTACCAAACCCGCTGGCGAAGGTAGTGATTTAGGATTGGATATCGCCCGCAAGATCGTCGATAAACATCGGGGAAAAATTGAGGTGAAAAGCAACCCTGGTCATACTAACTCAAGTTGCTAGTTATCTCTCGAAGAGCGGCTAATGGCTAATGGCGTTCCCAGGCAGGAGCTGTGGGAACGAGGCGAAATCAGTAAAAATCCTATATTAGCAAGCGAGCAAGCTCGCAATTAGCAACGCCCTTGTTTATAACTAGCAACTTGCGTTACTACCTTTAGGGTATGGTTGCCGATTACCGCTTGAGAATCCCGGTAACTCTTACGAAACCGGGATTCTGTCTGACGCTGATTTAAGTTACAGCTGATTGCCAGCGAGTGAAGTACAGCCTTAAGGCTTTGTTTGTGTAGCGGGTATTTAATACCCGCTACACAAACAAAGGTCTACCTGATCCGGCTGCAAACCGCTATAATCCCTAAAAAAACTCTCCCCAATTATGTCTCGTACAGGTTACACCCTTCCAGTTTTCGCCGTTGCATCTGCTAAAGCTGCTTTATTGCACCTGCAAAAAAAGCTAGAATTGCCCTGTGAAGTTGCTCTCGATTTGCTGGGAGATACTGCTTATATTTCGATTCAACAAGTTGCTAGATTAGATGATACAAGTGCATTAGCAATTACCAAGAGCGCTCCGGGAGATAATTTAGATTTAACCCGCAATACCCCGATTTGGGCATGGGTAAAATTAACTGCTAAACAATCCCAAGCCTTAATATTAGAAGCTGGGGAAGGTTTAGGAAAAACTGCCACACAAGAACCGGCAATTTATAGCTACGCTCGTCGCTTATTTGATGCCAACTTGCTACCATTAATTCCACGGGATAAAACGGTAACGGTATCGATTATTCTGCCAGAAGGTCGCGAACTTGCTCAACGCACTTCTAACGAAGCATTTGGTATTTTAGAGGGATTGGCATTACTAGGAACCAGTGGCATTTCTCAACCTTTGTCAGCGGCAGATCATCTGGAAGAATTTCAAAAAATCTTGCAAGCGAAGGTTAAAAATTGTCCTAACTTAGTATTTTGCATTGGTAGCAATGGGATGCAAGTGGCACAAAAATTAGGGATAAAAGAAGAAGCGATCGCACCGACAGGTAACTGGATCGGCGCGTTGTTAGTAGAAGCCGGATTGCGTGGTGCAGAATCTGTTTTACTTTTAGGTTATCAAGGTAAATTGATTAAACTCGCGGGTGGTATATTCAACACCTCTAGTCATTTAGCAGATGCCAAATTAGAAATTATCAGCGCCGCTGTAGTGCGAATTTGTGGTAATATTGAAGCAGCGCAAGCAGTTTTAAATGCTAATACAGCCGATGCCGCGTATAAAACTTTGGTGGAATTAGGATTAGCTGAATCCGCCTTCAAAGCCTTAGCGGAAACGATTAGCGAGAAAGCGCAAGCATATGTCCAAAAGTATGCCAATGTGGCGTTACAGGTGGGGACAGTGTTATGCGATCGCCAGGGTAACATCATTGTTCGGGATGCGATCGCTTCTGAAATCTTATATCAAATCGGGTTGCATCGGAATAATTAGCTTTCTTGCTAATTGCTAATTGCTAATTGCTAATTGCTAATTCCCCCTACAGGTCGTAATTCCGATGCAACGGTCAACCATATTACAGCGGATTGCAGCCGTATGAGGCACACCTTTGTGTGCAAGCACCCTTAATGCTGCGCGCTTGACAAACGAAGCCCTTGGGCTGTACATCACTAAGAAAGCAATCGGCTGTAAAATCGCACATCTTATAACTTTAAAGCTTTCTTAGTCGGATTTATCCGACTTTAGCTATTAGACGGGGAATTTATTCCCCGTCGGGTGATGGCAACAGGTGCAACATCTGAGTTAACTACACGACTTACGCACTTCAAAGCCTAGAAACCGCTTTTAGTTTCCAGTCAGCACCATTAAAATTGAGCCAGAGTGCTTCTCGCTGATACATGGGAATAAAGACGCCGCCATGTTCTTTCCACGCAGCAGGTACGCTATCGGCATAGTCATCAACTTTGCATTTTCCGCATTCATTGGTTCGTGAGGCAATACATTTTCCTCTGCACCATCGTGGAGATGAGGGGATACGTTGCTATTTCTGGATGGTGTGCTGCGTTATCCCAGCGCTTGTGCAATTGACCATCAGCACTCTGCCAATGAAAGCGATATTTTGTGACTTGTACCCCTGCTGCTGTGACGATAAAAAACTCAAACATCTCTAAAAAGCTATTGTCTTTCAAGGTAAGCCGGTAACGCAATAGTCCGCGATTGCCTTGTTCTTCTTCACGAACTATTGTCCAATTTACCACTTGTGGATTCAAAACGATCTGTGCTTTGATGTGAGCTAGATAATCGCCTGCGTTTGTCACACAGATAACTCCAAGTGATGAATTTTATTTAAAATATCTTGCCGAAGTTCCTATTAGCCAGACCATTCAAAAAAATCTATTTCATCACCTAACTCTCCCGCTTCAAAACGTTGGTAAAAATTTTCTTAATTCATCTCGTAGCGCTGCTCAAATTCGCGCATATCTTGTTCGTACCGCTTTAAGCGCAATCGATATTGACTGAGAGCGATATCCAAGAGCTTACCTAATATTTGGTCTAGTTCAGATTGAGCGGGATAAGTTTCTTTGAGAAGTTCAAGTTTACTTAATGCATCCATTACTAAACCTCTGCTCGCTTTATCCTATGGTAAACCCTCTAGAGCGATCGCACTGCTAACAGATGCTTGGTTTACTCACTTCGCGCTATAACATTACCAATCTCTTCTTTTCCTTTCACCCCGGTTCGTGCGTCTGGAGCGGTTCGTTCTATTTCGTTTCCATCCAATTTGGTCCTGCGTGAACATCCACCACTAACGGCACGCTTAAATCTACAGCAGTTTCCATCGTTGTGCGAATCTTACCTTGCAATTCTTCCCACTCAGATGGAGGAATTTCAAACACTAATTCATCATGCACTTGTAATAGCAATCGCGCTTGGTAACTCTGTAACACTTCGTGCAGTTTTACCATGGCAATTTTGATAATATCTGCACTAGAACCCTGAATTGGAGCATTCGCAGCAGCGCGTAAAAGTTGGGCATCGTTTTGACCCATTTTCTTCAATTCGCCTAAATTAATATCATCCGGATTGCTACCTTTGAGTTGGCGCAGACTACCTGCCTCGAATTTAAAATAGCGACGGCGTCCTAGAATTGTTTCTACATAACCGTTAGCGATCGCTTCCCGTTTCATCCGTTCCAAATACTCAAAAACTTTGGGATAACGGCTATTAAATCGCTTAATAAAATCGTTCGCACTCGCCTTATTAACTCCTTTAGTTGATCGCGAAAACCGCAAAGCACCCATCCCGTAAATCACGCCAAAGTTGATAGTCTTCGCCAACCGTCTTTCATCAGCGGTTATTTCGTCTTTCTCAAACACTAACCGCGCCGTCACCGTGTGAATATCCTCATTATTCTTGTACGCTTCAACTAATACGGGTTCTTGACTTAAATGCGCCAAAATTCTTAACTCAATTTGGGAATAATCCGCCGCTACTAGCAACCATCCCGTTTCCGGTAAAAACGCCTTGCGAATTTGCCGACTAAATGCAGTGCGAATCGGAATATTCTGCAAATTCGGGTTAGAAGAAGATAACCTTCCCGTCGCCGTCGCAGTTTGGTTAAAATCCGTATGAACGCGCTGGGTATCAGCACGCATCAATGCTGGTAGTGCATCAACATAAGTAGATTTCAGCTTAGACAGGGTGCGATATTCTAAAATTGCATCAACGACCGGGTGATCTCCCTGCAATTTTTCCAGCGTCGCCGCGTCGGTGGAATATCCGCTTTGGATTTTGCGAGATTTTTTAGTACTTAATCCCAGCTTTTCAAATAATATTTGACTTAGTTGTTTGGGCGAACCTAAATTAAATTTTTCCCCCGCAGCTTCATAGGCTTTTTGTTCCAGTGCGGCTAAATCTTTTCCTAATTGTTGCGACAGTTCCCCAAGATAATCTGCATCAATGCGGATCCCAATATGTTCCATTTCTGCTAAAACTGGTTCTAGGGGCTGTTCCACTTCCTCTAGCAGCGATTTTAGGCGAGGTATTGCTGCTAATTCCTCGCCCATTTTTGCCACTAATTGAAATGTCACATAAACCTGCATTCCGCAGTAATCCGCAATTTTGGCAATGTTGATATCGGCGATATTTTTTCCCTTGGGAACCACATCTCCATAACTGCTGATGCTTGTTCCCAAATATCGTTGACAAACGTCGCCTAGATTACTGCTATCTTCTGGATTTAGTAAGTAACCCGCTAGCATGGTGTCAAATACAACTCCAGCTAGTTTAATTCCCTGACAGCGCAATACTAAGCGGTCGAATTTGGCATTTTGTAATGCTTTGGGATATTTTCTATCTTCTAAAATAGGACGCAACGCTTCTAAAACCTTTGCCTTGTCTATATTTTTACCATTTTTATGATTAATAGGAATATAAGCAATATCCCTTGGCTCGGTTCCCCAACAGCAACCAATTCCTACTAATTCAGCATCGCGCGGTTCTATATCGCTGGTTTCTGTATCCCAAGCAACGGGAATATCTGGGTTGGTAAAAGTTTGCAGTTTAGCGACCAGTTGGGTCAGCTTTTCAGGGGTATCAATAATTTGCGGAGTAATAGGTGAAGTTTTTTCTGACTGCGCTGCTTGTGTTTCCTCGAAACTGAAAAATGACAGTTGCTCACCTGCAAAGAAATCTTCTGATGGGGTAGCTTCTGGTTGTTTATTTTCTTCGAAAATACCTCCAAATGCTTGCTGAAGTTGCCTGACTCTTCCCAAAAAAGATTTAAATTCTAACTTTTCTAGCAGGGGTTCTAAAATCTCGCTATCAAAACCTTTTAGCTTGCAGTCTTCTAAAGTAACTTCCAACTGCACATCGAGTACCAGTTGCGCCAAGTGCTGAGAATGATAAGCGGCGTCTTTGCCTTCGAGTAGCTTTTTCTTAGTTGCACCCTGAATTTGCTCGATAGAGGCATAAATTTGGTCTAAAGAACCGTATTCGGTAAGTAACTTAACCGCTGTGATTTCGCCAATGCCTTTAACGCCGGGAATGTTATCGGATTTGTCACCGCACAGCGCTTTGAAATCAACAACTTGCTCTGGGAATACTCCCATTTTTTCTTTAACTTGCTCTCTGCCAAACTCTGTAAATCCAGTATTGCTACTGCGCTGCAAGAAAGTTTTACCTAGATACAAAATGGTGATGCACCCATCTGAATCTACGAGTTGAAATAAATCTCGATCTCCGGTGATAATTTTGACTTTATATCCAGCAGTAGTTGCTTTTTTTGCCAAAGTGCCTAGAACATCATCCGCCTCGTAGCCGGGAGCAGTTACAATGGGCAAGTTAAAGGCATCTAGTAAGTCGTGGAGATTTTTTAGGTCGGTGATGAAATCTTCCGGTGTTTCGACGCGATCGCCTTTATAAGTATCGTCCGCTTCGTGGCGGAAAGTCGGTAATCCCAAATCGAATGCGATCGCTATACTATCTGGTTTCTCTGACGCCATTACTTCCAACAGCGACTTGATAAAGCCAAAACAGACGCTTGTCGGAATTCCCGTGGAAGTTTTCAACCCCCCATCTCGTCCTTTAGCAAAGGCATAGAAGGAACGAAACGCTAACGAGTGACCATCAACCAAAATAATTAGCGGCATTTCCACGGTAGCTAAAATGGATTTTGCGACAAACTCCATTTTAGCTACCAGCGAAGCCTTTCCACATTCACCGGAAGAAATATCCCGTCGCCGATTAAACTCTACCCACGCGACGACGACGCCAGAAGGCTAAAGCACCCCCACTCAGCGCTAAACCAGCCAAAGCCGTGGGTTCGGGAACTGCTGTTCTTCTGGCAACCGCCGTAATTGTAAAATCTTGGAAGTCGCCGTCGTTACCGTTTCCGGTATCCTCGAAGCCAATTCTGACAACTCTAGACAACGGATCGCTTGATTGAAACTGAGCTGCATTTACACCTGTAAATATAGTTGTATCCTCTTCTGCTTGCGAACCGAAAGAGTTAAACACAGCTTGTTGCGTTCCACCTGGAGCGAAAGTATTTAATGCCGTTGTCGAGTAAACAATTCCGTTCACCCCGCTATCTAACCCTAAGCTATAGGTTTTATTCGCTATAAATGTGAAATAACTCTTACAACTCGTGCCTTCTGTAAAGGCTACCGTATTTCCGCAAGTCCCCCGCCAACCGTTCTCCGACAGGTTATCTGAGCCTTTCGTTTCCACAAACAAATCTTTAACAAATGTCAGTCTGTTGCCCGCCCCTATTTCAAACAGTTTGACGCTTGATTTAAACGCACCATTCGATTGAACAAAGTTAAATTTTACTTCGGTATTTTCAATAAATTTGATGCCCTGAGTGCCAAATATTTCACCTGGTGTTAGAGAAACTGCTTGTCCAGGAGCCGTATAGCTAACCAAAGCCGTAGTAGCAGTCGCAATCAAACCTAGAATCTGTTTACCTTTCATTTTAGTATTCCTTTTCTGCCAGAATCAACCCTACTTATATTCAACCTTATACCTTCGCTACATATGCCGTTTATTCGGCCTTTTATTCAACTCTTTATCAAATAAAACATTTTTCTAAATTCTTGTAAATTTGATTTTATCAAGCTAAAAAAATGATATTAATTAAATGTAGTTAAATTGATTTACTAAGTGAGTATACGTCAAATATCCAGAAATTTAAATCCAAGTTAAGTGCAATTACTAATCTTGTCTTTTTTGACTGGGTTTTGCTATGGAAAAATTCATTATTTTTTAGATAAAAAAGCCACAAAAAACGAGTTGTTGGCATCGCGTATTAGTGGAAATACGAATAAACTTTAGAGAAACTTGGTTTCTTTGTCAGTTCGACTGCTACCCTCTAAAAGGAAGACATGAGAAAACCGACAAGCAATCATGCAGAAAGCATCTGTTGCTCATCTAGCTGCGGCATCCAGACAAGAAGCGATCGCTGCTAACGATATTCAACTGCTCGTTTTGGATATTGACGGCACGATCGCCGGCGAGTCGAACCAAATTCGCCCACCCGTATTGCAAGCAATTGAAGCAGCACGAGCAAAAGGGGTGAGGGTAGCGATCGCAACTGGTCGCATGTACCGTTCCGCCTTGCGTTTCCATCAAGCAATTGCCTCGGATCTGCCCCTGTGTGCCTACCAAGGCGCGTTAATTAAAGATCCGGCAACGCAAAATGTTCTGCGTCACCTGCCGGTTTCTCGCCAACTCGCATCCCAACTGTTGGACTACTTCGAGCAAAGCGAACTGCGAAATCTGCTCTCAGTCCACTTTTACATCAACGACCAGCTATACGTGCGGGAACTAACCGAGGAAACCAAACTTTATGCCCAACGCTCTAATATCGAGCCTATTGCCGTTGGCGACCTCCGCAACGCCTTGGGAGAGGAACCGACGAAAGTATTAGCCCTCAGCGACGATAGCGACTTAATCGCACGCTTGCACGGTTCGTTGCAGCAGCAATACACCCCCGCCGAACTTTATCTGACCACATCGGTTGCAACGTTTTTTGAAGCAGCTAACCCCTTGGTGAACAAGGGAACCGCAGTCCGTTACCTCGCCGAAGAAATTCTGGGACTGCAACCGAGTAACGTGATGACCGTTGGCGACAACTTCAACGATGTGGAGATGCTCGCATATGCCGGTATCGGCGTGGCGATGGGAAATGCACCGGAAAAAGTGCAACACTTCGCCGATTGGGTCGCCCCCAGCGTCGAGCAAGACGGCGTCGCCGCAGCAATCGAAGAATTTATCCTTTCCCAGTAAAGGCACGGCAGCAGCAAAACTTTGAGCTGCGGACAAAACTTACTGATGTTCCCTACCGCCGAACAATCAACCGCTTGCTCGATGACCAAGAAGACACGGGGACGCGGGGACGCCCAGACGCGGGGAATTGTCTAGAAAAACTCTCCGCGTCACCGTGTCCCCGTGTCCCCGCGTCCTCTTCAACGATCCCTACTTTGTTGCTATTGTCATAAAAATTTAATAAATTAGGCGTGACAAATCCGGGTGACCTCCTGTATAGTGACAACTGTGTGAGGAGCGAACCAGTTGGAGGACCGAGACGAAACACGGCCAGTCGTCGGTCCTCTTTCTGATCGGAACTTATTCAGGACTTACCCCAAGAAACCGGGTTTCTATGAAAAACTAGAGCTTGACGCAGAAACCCGGTTTCTAACATCGTCGTGGGTAAATCCGATTATTTAACTCAAGTTGCTGGTGATCTCTCGAAGAGCGGCTAATAGCTAATGGCTAATGGCTAGATTGGTAAAAATCCTAGATTAGCAATTAGCAATTAGCAATTAGCAACGCCCTTGTTTATCACTAGCAACTAGCGTTATTTATAGTTCGAGGGGTGCTGGTACGCCTAACAAGTCTTGCAGCAACAAGTGCAGCAACGGTTGAGTTGCCAGAATTAATCCCAATCTGGCTTGAGCGAGTTGGGGAGTTGCTGTCTTTACTTCCCCCCAAATGCGGCATTGGCTATAGAAAGTCAGAAACTCTTGACTTAAAGTCCGAGCAGCTTTTTCCCAATCAACTCGATAGCGGGATGGGGAAAGCGAGTAGAGGTGATCGAGCAATGTCAGCAAATGGAAAATCAAGCTACTTTCGGCAGGATGCACCAAACGCAGTTTTTGGTCCCTATCGAGCCAAGGAATGGGGTTAGGAGCGATCGCCCTAAACAAAGGACGAATCTCCGGATCCACTTGGGCAAGCTCGATAATGCCTTCTCGATGGGCAAGGCGCAGCAGCGAGCAACAACGCCCATGAGCATATTGAGCATCAAATAGAGGACGCGGGTAATGTTCCACCTGCTCACCTACCCACCTGCTCCCCTGCTCACCAGCTCCCCCGCTCCCCGCCCAAGGGGGTGCTTGAGCTAGGCGCTGTAACCACGCTGCCGTTCCTAAGTCGCTCAATTGCAAGTAAATCCAGCCAGGAGGGACAACTTTGACGGTAAAATTTTGTAACGCGGCATTTGTGGCGCTGTCGTTGGATTCATCCGAGCAAAACAGATTTGCCGCTATCAGGGTGGCAATGTCTGTAACTGCCGTTTTCCAGGGGTTTGCCAGTTTGGGCGCGATCGCAGATACATACACCACCTGCGTCTCACCTTTCACCGCCCGCAAGGGAATTGCTTGTAACTCCAGATATTTCTGCCCAAAGGTAGAGATTCCCAGCATTTGGCTGGATAAAACCGCTGCCGCTTGCAACCTGGACCGTAAAAGATGCGCGATCGCCGGAAATTCAACCCCAATCGACTCCTCTTTACCTCTTGCCATCTATCTTAGGGTGTATCTTCAGACACACATAAAAAATCGAAATCTGAATAATCGGAGAATTTGTGAAAATCTAAAGTATCTTTTATTACTTTAGAGTTACAGTAAGAGTTATATAAAGATCGTATAAACGACTCAACGCTTGCTACCGCAAAAAAGGTAGTCCGTAGAGTTAAACCCAGCTTGGCAAGCAAAAACCCATTGTTTACTCGTTTCTGAGAGCTTGACTTATGCTCCAACAATCCCTTCCCGTTCAACCCAATTCTGCATCATCAGAGGCATCTGTATCTTCAGAGTCAGCAAGGCCATTTTTAACCTGGCAGCGGATTCTAGACTGGGCGCAAGAACACTATCGGTGTCGCCCGTTCAGTAAAGACGAGAAAATACCTGCACGACCCGGACTGCTCTACCTAGTCCAGCGCGGCGCTGTCCGAATGGTCGGTGTCGCCCAGGTAAGTGCCACGAGTCGCTCAGCTCGCGCCACTAACACAACGGCGGAGGAAGCATTCTTAGGCTTTGTTGGTGCAGGACAACCGTTTGAAATCGTCGCTCAATCACCCTTTACACTCCACAGTTATGCCCACGTTGACCAAACATCGGTAGTTTGGATGTATTGGCACGACCTCGACAACTGGCCTCACTTCCGGCGCGAAGTATTAGATGCCTTTCGCTATCAGCACCAGCGCAAGTTGTTGTGGCTGAGTACCCTGGGACAGCGGCGCACCATTGACCGCTTGTTAGGATTTCTCACCCTGTTAATTGAAGAATATGGCGAACCTGCCGAACAAGGCTACTGTCTGCCTTGGACTTTGACTCACGCTCAAATTGGCAGCGCCATTGGTTCGACTCGCGTCACCGTAACGCGCTTGATGGGTAAATTACGGCAACGCGGCTTAATTCACACCCAAGATGATAATCTCATCTGCTTACCCGGAGATATAACGCTTCGTCGCTAGGACAAAAGAAACCGTGGCAAACTTGTAGGGGCACGGCAATCATCAAATCTTTCCTTGTAGATAATTTTCGGATGCCGTGCCCCTACTATTTCACCTCGAGGGCAATCATCAAATCTTTCCTTGTAGATAATTTTCGGATGTTCCCTACTATTTCACCTCGAGGGCAATCATCAAATCTTTCCTTGTAGATAATTTTCGGATGTTCCCTACTATTTCACCTCGAGGGCAATCAGAAAATCTTCCCTTGGAGATAATTTTCGGATGTTCGCTACTATTTCACCTCGAGGGCAATCAGAAAATCTTCCCTTGGAGATAATTTTCGGATGTTCGCTACTATTTCACCTCGAGGGCAATCAGAAAATCTTCCCTTGGAGATAATTTTCGGATGTTCGCTA
>NZ_BLAY01000060.1 GCF_020521235.1 Microseira wollei NIES-4236
GTGCCCGGGGCAGGGCACCCAAGAGTCTTGTGGTGCAGCTGCAGCGCCTTGCTACGCCGTGCCCGGGGCAGGGCACCCAAGAGTCTTGTGGTGCAGCTGCAGCGCCTTGCTACGCCGTGCCCGGGGCAGGGCACCCAAGAGTCTTGTGGTGCAGCTGCAGCGCCTTGCTACGCCGTGCCCGGGGCGGGGCACCCAAGAGTCTTGTGGTGCAGCTGCAGCGCCTTGCTACGCCGTGCCCGGGGCGGGGCAGCCAAGAGTCTGGTGGTGCAGCTGCAGCGCCTTGCTACGCCGTGCCCGGGGCGGGGCAGCCAAGAGTCTTGTGGTGCAGCTGCAGCGCCTTGCTACGCCGTGCCCGGGGCGGGGCAGCCAAGAGTCTGGTGGTGCAGCTGCAGCGCCTTGCTACGCCGTGCCCCTACTCAACAATTGGAAAGGGCGCGATCGCCGCAAATTCCCCTCTCAATGAGAGATCATCCAAGGACGCCCGCGATCGCTATGGCAATAATGCTGCTGCGTCGCTGATTTCTGGTTTTCAGGGCGATGGATAATGCGAGGTTCTGCACTCCCCTCAATGTGAGCTTTCAACGAAGAAGATAGCATCATCCCAGCAATTGAATAAATGCGTTTAGCTTCGACGTGACAAGTTGGGCAAAGCATCGGTTTGCTAGCTTCGCTCATACTGCGCCATTGCTCGAAGGTTCCACAAGTTTCGCAGCGAAATTCGTAAAGTGGCATAACAGAATTTTAGATTTCAGATTGAAGAATTGCAGATTTTGGATTTTCTCTCGTTCCCGGGATCCGGTCTGGGAACGAAATCCTCCGCCTCTGGCGATAACAGCGAGGTATAACCTCGCCAATGGCGTTCCCAGGCGGGAGCCTGGGAACGAGAACAATGGCGTTCCCAGGCGGGAGCCTGGGAACGAGAACAAGGAGAACAGACAGGCGGGAGCCTGGGAAGAATAACAAAGAATTAAACTATGAAGGCAGCACATTCCGCTCAAAAATTGCGGTGGGAACTGCCAGGGTGCAACAAGCATTGGGAATATCGACAATGCCGCTAATTCGTCCTTCGACGGGTGCTGCACCTAAAAGTAAATAAACCTGTTCTCCCGTGTAGCCAAACTTCTTGAAATACTCAATCGCATTCAAACAAGCACGCCGATAGGCAACGTGAGCATCCAGGTAATATTGCTGACCCGTAAATTCATCAACGGAAATCCCTTCAAATACCAAGTATTCTGAATAACGAGGTTCCACCGGCCCCGGTTTGAAAATCGGATTTGTCATGCCGTATTTTTCCATACCGCCTTTAATGATATCTACGTGCAAATCCAGGTAACCCGCCATCTCAATTGCACCGCAGAACGATATTTCCCCATCGCCTTGGGAAAAGTGAATATCTCCCATGGAAAGTTTCGCCCCTTCCACATAAACTGGGAAGTAAATCCGCGAACCTTTAGAGAGATTTTTGATATCGCAATTTCCCCCATGTTCGCGGGGTGGAACGGTTCTGGCAGCTTCCTGTGCAACGCGGTCGTAGTCTGCACCTTGCAACGATCCGAGAATCGCATTTTTTGGGTTTGGTAATGCTGCTAAAGGCGGTACTCGATCCGGGTTCGTTGCGACTAATTCTGCTTCTCGCTTATTCCATTTTGCTAGTAGTTCGTGGGAAGGCGCACAACCAATTAAACCGGGGTGGGGAATTCCGGCAAATCTGACGTCGGGAATGTGACGCGATCGCGTATAAATTCCCTGTATATCCCAAATCGCTTTTTGGGCAATTGGAAAGTGATCTGTAAGAAAACCTCCCCCATTTTCCCTGGCAAAAATCCCCGTAAATCCCCATTCGTATTCCGAAAGCGTTCCCACATCCAAAATATCAACGACTAAAATATCTCCTGGTTGCGCCCCATTAACATAAATTGGCCCGCTTAATACGTGAACAACCGTTAAATCTACATCCCGCACGTCATCCGGGCTATCGTTATTGCCAATTTGTCCATCCGTCCAGTCTTTGCATTCAATCCGAAACACCGCCCCCGGATTAACAGAAACTACCGCTGGAATATCCGGATGCCAGCGATTGTGACCCACCAGAGGTTGCTCGGTAAACGGTTTTTTCAAGTCAACTTTGAACAGAACTTCAGGCATAATCTCTCCCTGATACTTTACTTTTGTTTAATTGCAATTAGCTTCGCATCGTCAAAAACAATTTAGCCAATTTAGTAGATTTTTTTCTACAATAATGGTAAACTTATTGTAAATATTTGATTTTAATTCTTAAGTTTAATCAAAAATAAAAATGAGAATCATACTCATAAAATTGTAGCCGCTCGGTTGCTAAGCACAAAAGCGATCGGTATTCTCAGTAAATAATGTCGGATTTCCTCAAGTGAACCAAATTCCCAAAACAACAGATAACTTGTCATGGGGCTGGCATGGTAGCCTGGATTTAGCCTATGCTCGTCGCCGGGGCGTTACCCAAGTGATTTATAATCAAGCGCAAGCGCCGCTAAAGGTGCAACGTCCGTTTTATCCAGAAGGGGAAGAAGTTTGTCACAGTGTAATTTTACACACGGCTGGGGGGATGGTGGGAAGCGATCGCCTCTCGTTCAACTTCCACCTGCAAAAAGACGCGCAAGCTTTAATTACCACCACTGCTGCGAGTAAAATTTATCGCAGTAACGGACAAACAGCACAAATTTCGATGCAAATGCAACTGGACGCAGGTGCAAATTTAGAATGGTTACCCCAGGAAACAATAATTTTTAACGGCGCGATTTATCGGCAAGATATGCGAGTAGAATTAGCTCCAGGAGCTAGTTGGTTAGCTTGGGAAATTACCCGGTTTGGACGCAGTGCTAGAGGAGAAAAATTCTGGCAGGGAGAGTGGCGAAGTAATACGGAAATATGGCAGCAAGGACGCCCTTTGTGGATCGACAGACAAAGGCTATTTGCTAGTGAAGAAACGATCAACAGTCCCCACAGTTTAGCTGGATATCCGATTGTGGCGAGTTTAACTTGGGTAGGACAACCCGCGACACCGGAGTTAGTAGAAAAAGCGCGAAATCTCTGGCAAACACACCCCCCCCTTAACAAGGGGGGGGCAGGGGGGGGGATCGGCGTCACCCGCTTAACCGAAGGGTTATTATGCCGATATCGTGGCAATTCCACAACAGAAGTGAGAAACTGGTTTATAGCCGTATGGCATCTGTTACGTCAATCTTTTTTAGAACGTCCCGCCATATTACCGCGAGTTTGGCAACGCTAATAACGAGAAACCTCAGATGAACGATCAACAACTTCCTATTGACATTCCCCTAGACAAAATAACCGATTTTTGTCAGGGAAATCAAATCAGCAAACTATCGCTTTTTGGCTCAGTTTTGCGCGATGATTTTAGACTTGATAGTGATGTCGATATTTTAATAGAATTGAGGCCCGGAAAAAGCATTGGTTTTTTGGGTTTAGCAGGATGGGAAATTGAACTCACAGAAATGATCGGGCGTCAAGTGGATTTACGATTTCCAGAAGAGTTAAGTCGTTACTTTCGGCAAAAAGTACTTGATTCAGCACAGGTGATATATGTTCATAGATGATTCAGTACGGTTGCGTCATATGCTGGACGCTGCACGGGAAGCTATTTCTTTTGCTCAAAATAGAACAAGAAGCGACCTCGACAACGACCGGATGCTAACTCTATCTCTGGTCAAATGCGTCGAAATTATTGGCGAAGCTGCATCTCGGATTACAAACCAACGTCAAAATGAATTGCCCCAAATACCTTGGGCGCAAATTATTGGCATGAGAAATCGCCTGATTCACGGCTACTACGATATTAAGTTGGATCTAGTTTGGGATACAATAACCTAAGATTTGCCACCCTTGATAGCCGAACTTGAGAAAATTATTGCATCTGAACCGGAAGAATAGCCATGCAACTCACACCACAAGAAAAAGATAAATTACTAATTTTCACCGCTGCCTTGTTAGCAGAACGCCGTAAAGCTAGAGGTTTAAAACTCAATTATCCCGAAGCAGTGGCTTATATTACTGCGGCAATTTTAGAAGGGGCAAGAGATGGTCGCACCGTTGCAGATTTAATGAGTTATGGCACAACTTTGTTAACCAGGGAAGACGTGATGGAAGGCGTAGCGGAAATGGTGCATGAAGTGCAAGTGGAAGCAACTTTTCCTGATGGGACAAAATTGGTGACAGTTCACGATCCGATTCGTTAGTAAGAGGAAATAAGGCAATGATTCCAGGTGAAATAATTACGCCAGAGGGTGAAATTGAATTAAATGCAGGGCGTGCTACAGTGCGGTTAAGAGTAGCAAATACAGGCGATCGCCCGATTCAAGTTGGCTCTCACTTTCACTTTTACGAAGTCAACGCAGCTTTAGAATTTGACCGGGAACAAGCAAGAGGAATGCGGCTGGATATTCCAGCAGGAACAGCAGTACGCTTTGAACCAGGGGATGAACGCTCAGTCCAATTAGTTCCGTTTGCCGGTAGCCGTCAAGTTTATGGCTTCAATGGCAAAATCAACGGTAGGTTAGATGGGGAGAGTGAATAGGATTGTGGCAAAAATACCTGGAATGGGTGATGCGATCGCAGAAAATCTTTGTTGATCTGTAAATATACCAAACTCGAACACATTCCTGTCAGGATCTTCTATGCTATCTAGTGAAAAACGCCGCATCAACGTTGAGTTCTTAACCACATTGAAAGGAATGGTGGCGCTAATAAAAGACCCCGGTAAAACTGAATCTGTTTTTGATATTGAAGATAGCCTGCGGCATACCAAAGCCACTCAAATCATGGTCGAGTATGTTAAATCTAAGCCAGGGGTAGCCCAGATTGTTGAACAACGATATACCCCTCCACCAGTTGATTTGGATGCGTTGCTCAAATGTCCTCAAGATTCTTTGGGATACGCCTACGCATCTTATTTAACAAAAGCCGGTTTCGACCCCAATTTTTACCGCAAACCAGTGGGTGATGATGACATCAGCTACATTTTTTTACGCATCCGTCAAACTCATGATATTTGGCATGTCTTGACAAATTTTGGTGCTGATGAAATTGAAGAAATAGGATTGAAAGCATTTGAACTGGCGCAGACCCACAGAACGATGTCCGCAGTACTAATCTCCGGCGGGATGTTGAAAATGTTGTTTAATCAGCCAGAAAATTTAGAAAGGTTGTTGGATCGCATTGCTGTAGGATATAGAATGGGAGCCAAAGCCAAACCATTTTTAGCGCAAAAATGGGAAGAACATTGGGATAAACCTGTGGCACAATGGAGGGCTGAATTAGGAGTTGAACCCACTCCAGTTTACGTTCCTTGAAGATAGAATATTGAGGGGCGGGCATTTTGCCTCCCCTCTGACAAGATTCCAAGTTGGTGAGGGTGTTTAGATGTCCAAATTTGAGGAACTTTGCAAAGCTTATGCTGCTGCTAGGAAGCAATCTATCGAATACAAGCATTCTTGCCAGGATTTTGCTGATTTTCTGGTTCATCGGATGAGTCTATATTTTGAATGTCCGATAGAAACTGGGGAAATGCATGTAGACGAGGATGGATATCTCTTGTTTGAAATCGCCATGACATTATATGAAAATCCTCAAGAACCTAATAATTCTGCCCAGGAGAAAGTGAGCTTTTCTTTATCAATTAGAAAAAAGCGCAATACTTTTGTCGTCTCGGTTTATCCCTATGGAAACAATTTTACAATACCAAGAGATGATTTAAACAAACTAGATGAAATATATGAATTTATCAATAAGACAATTGCCGATATTTATGAGGAAAAACTTAAATTATGGCTGGGAGAAGAAGCATCAATAGACTTGGGCATTCCTTTTTAGATTCTAGAAACCCGGTTTCTTGTACAATACCTTCGTCAAAATCCGACACCCTTAAGGGTGTGGCTATACAAACAAAGCCCGCGAAGGCTGGCTGGGAAAGGATTTCAGCCTGCGTTAGCCTTGCGAGAGTTTGTGTGCCCGCTGGCGCTGCCCATGCTTTAGCGTGCGGGCGTTGCAGAAAATTGGCGAAGGTATTATTGTAGAAACCGGGTTTCTGAATTGCAGATTGCCAGCTGAAATTTGCAATTAATTTATTCACCCTGGATAAAAGATTCTCCCCATTTAACCTCAACCGTACCATTGGGCGCGATCAGAACCTTATATTCAGCTACAGGCCCCTTAATTTCCTTGGGAGGTTGATTAGTTTCCTTGTCTTTGACTGACAATTTGGGCAGGGGAGTCTTTTCCACAAAATCAACCGACAGTTTACCGATGGGTTCGTAGGAAACAATCTCTACTTCTTTGGTTACCAGCACCCGATAAACTAACGTATCGCTGAAAGTGGCGGGTGTTTGATTGTCTTCAGTAGTAGTGGATGTTTGCGAATTTTGTACGATTAATTTTTGCAGTTCTTCTTGCAACTTCTCGATGGTTGCCTTATCCGTAATAGCTGGCAGGGGCGACGCAATCGAGGTGTTCAAACTAGAGAGAATTTCAGAGGGTATACCAGCATCTTTCTTCAATTCGAGCGGTGGTTTTAGCTCGTTTTTCTCCACATCGAGAGTTTGACTGAGTAACTGGTTGACAGTTTTGCTGTCATTTTGGGTGAGCAATCGATGCTGGTATGCTGTATATTGATATTCTCTCGAAGTCTTGCCCTGAATCACATCAATCCCGTGTAGGGCTGCTTTATAACCCACATAAGCTGGCGATTCATCGACAATAGATTGCAGGGGGTGATTCGGATTGAGCAGCGCGTTTGCCCAGGTCCGAGTTAAAGGAATAATCCCAAACACAGACACTTTGTTCTCTAACTTCAAGTCCTCAACTGCCTTGACGCTCATCGAAGTATTTACCGGAGCGCCTGCCCACAATATATTGATATTCGGGTTAGCTTTCAGCATTTCCTTCACTTTTGGCAAATCTTCTTCGGTTTGTGCATTCGTCGATGCAGTTTGATTCCAACTCACCCCGGAATCTTTCATACCTGCTTGAAAGCCCTGGAAATATGGATAAAGGCGACTCGAATCTGCCCCATCCACCAGACCAACATTTAGCTGTTGACCCCGTCTATTTTTCTTGGCCCAATTTCCCAGATACTTGCCCAAATCGTAGCCCATTTTGAACGAATCGCTTTCGTAACAAGCAAACGCTACTTTCTGCCCTTCTTTCGACAGGCAATCGCCGATATTGAGCGGTACTACGCCAGAGATGTAAGCTTTTTGGATAGCAGATATGGATTCTTCCGGGTCTAGGGGTCTAACTAAAATTACATCCACATCCTCGGCGAGTAATTGTTTGATTCCTTGGGCTTCTTCTTCGATAGTCTCTCCAGTCTTGAGCGATATAATTTCAATTTGTGGGTTTTCCTTGGCTGCACTCTCCATGCCTTGCTGATACAACTTAAAAATCGCGGTATTATTTGCAATCAGCAATCCCACTTTGTACTTATCTGCACCAGGTTTGGCAATTTTTTCTGACCAATCATCATCTTTGAACGCTTTTTCCCAGTTGTAGGATCGTTTCACTTGATCTGCTGACCAAAACTTAGCTCGCTTCAGGTTAGCACGCTCAAAATCAGCCCCGATTATTATCGTGCCATTCCGCAAATCCGCATATCGCAGGGAAGCTCCTTTAAAGTTAGCTTTGTAGAGATCTGCTCCCTGAAGATTAGCGCGATTCAGGTTAGATTCTGTGAGATTGGCTAGGGTGAGAGTCGCTCCTTGAAGGTCTGCCCAAAGCAATCTAGCACCAGTGATGGAGGCTTTTTTTAGGTTCGCACCCCTGAGATAAACTCGGCTCATGCGAGTGCTATCGAGATTGGCTTCTTCTAAATTGGCTCCCTCCAAGCTAGCAGCGCGGAGAACTGCTCCTTTGAGATTCGCCCCTTTCAAATTTGCCCCTTTGAGATTGGCTCTCTCTAAGTTCGCTCCCTCCAGATTCGTTCCCTCCAGATTCGCTCCCGACAGGTTGGCTCCCTTTAAATTAGCGCCAGCCAGGTTCATCTGGGAAAGGTTAATTCCTTCATATCTATAGAATTGGGGAGGCCATTTGGCAAAAGTTGCTAATCCCAATTGAAATTTATAGCACTTATTCAGCTTAATGTCTTCCAAGTTGGCGTTGGGAGCCTGTTCTCCTAATAGACTTTCGCAGTACTTGTTGAGCGTCTCAAGCGCTTCAATTCTCGATTCTGAATATTCAACGCCCTTCTGATTTCTAATTTCTTGCCGCGCTGAATCTAGCAATTCCTGCTGTCGCTGGGGAGCTTCCATAAAGTAGGCTCCCATTGCTGCCAACAGGGTAAATTGACCAATAACTGTAGCTAAACTATATAGGGAAATATTTTCACACCATTTAACAAAGTCCCCCAGTCGCTGGTCTAAAAACTTCAAAGGGTTCAGCCACTGATTCTCAGGTTTCTTTGGCAATCTTTCCAAGTAGTAATTTTCAAACATGCGCCGGTAGCTTTCGGCTGGCATCTCCATTCGTTTAGCTTCCTGGAGCAATTTGTATTCTTTTTTAACTGGATCTTCAATCTTATCTACTCGCTTAAAGCTGGCGTCTAAGTTCTGCAATACGCTTTCTAATTCCGATATTTCAGCTTGCTCTTCTGGCGTTGCTTCAACCTTTGTTTCTGTTTCGTCTTCTGTCTTTTCCTTCCCCATAATCATTCTTTTTAGGTGTTGGCTTATTGCGATATTTTTTAGGGAAAATCGGAAGTTTGGCATAATTGTTGCAGCCAGCGGGTAAACTGGTCAATAATTCGCTGATTGCATCTTCTTCAAGTATAATCTCATTTGCTATAGCATCTTGTGTTGAGTACAATTATTTAATTTAATAAATAAAAGCTCAAAAAAATTAAAGCTAGTCAAGAGGTCATCATATGAGCTATAGAATGGATCGCCGCGCCTATGCCGAAACTTATGGCCCGACAGTGGGGGATCGCATCCGCTTAGCCGATACAGAATTATTCATCGAAGTCGAACGAGATTTTACCACCTACGGCGATGAAGTCAAATTCGGCGGCGGTAAAGTTATCCGCGATGGGATGGGACAATCTCCCATTTCTAACGCCGATGGTGCTGTCGATATGGTGATTACCAATGCCCTAATTTTAGATTGGTGGGGGATTGTCAAAGCCGATATTGGGATAAAAGATGGCAAAATTTGCCAAATTGGTAAAGCCGGAAATCCCTATATTCAAGATAACGTTGATATTATTATCGGCCCCGGCACCGAAGTCGTTGCTGGAGAAGGAAAGATTCTCACCGCAGGTGGAATTGATACGCACATTCACTTTATTTGCCCGCAGCAAATTGAGGTAGCGATCGCATCCGGCATCACCACCATGCTGGGCGGCGGTACTGGCCCCGCCACGGGTACAAATGCTACCACCTGCACACCCGGCCCTTGGCATATTTACCGAATGCTGCAAGCCGCCGACGCCTTCCCCGTGAACCTGGGATTTTTGGGCAAAGGCAATAGCAGCCAGCCCCAAGGACTCGAAGAACAAATCCTCGCCGGTGCAATGGGTTTAAAGTTGCACGAAGATTGGGGAACCACCCCCGCAGCAATTGATACCTGTTTGACCGTGGCGGAAAAATACGATGTACAGGTAGCAATTCATACCGATACTCTCAACGAAGCCGGGTTTGTGGAAGCTACTATCGCCGCGTTTAAAGGTCGCGCCATACATACCTACCATACGGAAGGTGCGGGGGGCGGACACGCACCGGACATTATCAAAGTGTGCGGTGAAGCGAATGTGTTGCCTTCTTCGACCAATCCGACGCGCCCTTATACTTTGAATACCTTAGACGAACACTTGGATATGTTGATGGTGTGCCATCACCTGTCGCCGGGGATTCCAGAGGATGTGGCGTTTGCAGAATCAAGGATTCGCAGGGAAACTATTGCCGCTGAGGATATTTTGCACGATTTGGGCGCTTTTAGCATGATTTCCTCGGATTCTCAGGCGATGGGCAGAGTGGGAGAAGTGATTATTCGCACTTGGCAGACGGCGCATAAGATGAAAGTGCAGCGGGGGTTGCTTTTGGACGGGCAAGATGCCCATCCCACAAGAGTTGATGCCCATCCTGCAAGAGTTGAGCATGATAATTTTCGGGCGAAGCGGTATGTGGCAAAATATACTATCAATCCGGCGATTACCCATGGGATTGCACAGTATGTGGGGTCTGTGGAAGAGGGGAAATTGGCGGATTTGTGTCTTTGGCAACCAGCGTTTTTTGGGGTGAAACCGGAAATGGTTATTAAGGGGGGTGCGATCGCCTACTCCCAGATGGGGGATGCGAATGCAAGTATTCCTACGCCGCAACCCGTGCATATGCGCCCGATGTTTGGTAGTTTTGCAGGAGCAAGAACAGCTACATCTTTAACCTTTGTTTCCCAAGCGGCATTAGAAAGAGAAATTCCGGCGCAATTAAAGTTACAAAAATCTGCCGTTGCAGTTGCGGGGACGCGCCAAATTAGCAAGCGGGATATGAAATTAAACGATGCATTACCCCGCATGGAAGTCGATGCGGAAACTTACGAAGTGAGGGCAGATGGCGAGTTGTTAATTTGCGAACCTGCGACAGTTTTGCCAATGGCGCAGCGGTACTTTTTGTTTTAGCTAAAGCAGGGAGATAAGGGAGACAAGGGAGGTGCAGAGGGAAATTTGAATCTATTGCTCTCCATCTCCTCAGCTTCCTACCTTCCTCACCCTCCCAGATTGCCATGCTGCTTGTTATGTTAAAATAAAACAATATTTATGAGGAAGAAGCCAATATGCGCCAAGCCATCTTTCTTTCTTCTCCTGATGTTTGGCAACGAGGACACGGAGAAAATCATCCCCTTAAACCTGAACGATTGCAGCGCACGTTTGAATTGCTTTGTGAATACAATGCTTTTAATGCACCCAACGTTCGGGTTGTGTCGCCTCGCCTTGCTACCGATGATGAGTTAGCTCTTTTCCACACTCGACAATATATTGAAGTGGTGCGATCGCTCAACAACGATAGCAATAAAAAAGAGGGCTTCCGGTATGGATTTGATTCGGCAGATAACCCGATTTTTCCTGATATGTTTGCATCGGAAAGCTTAAAGGTAGGCAGCGCTCTTTTAGGGGCAGAATTGTTAATCAAACAAGAGTGCGATGTCGCTTTCAGCTACAGTGGCGGATTGCACCACAGCCTCCCAGATCGAGTATCGGGTTTTTGCGTCTTCAACGATGCGGCAGTAGCAATTCACTGGTTACTGCAACAAGGATTGCGCGTGGCGTATGTCGATATCGACGTGCATCACGGGGACGGCGTGCAAGCAGCTTTCTACGATAACGACCAAGTATTAACTATTTCTCTGCATCAGGTTCCTTTATTTCCTGGCAGCGGATATGTTGATGAAATCGGGGTAGATAAAGGCAAGGGTTACTGCGTTAACGTCCCCTTACCTCCGCGTACAGACGATCGAACTTACTTGTGGGCATTTAATCAAGTGGTTCCCCCCCTTGTGGAACGGTTTAAACCTGATATTGTCGTCACTCAGTTAGGAGTTGATACCCACTACAAAGACCCTTTAGCAGGAATGAATTTAACTACAAACGGACAGACAAATTTATTTGCAGCTTTAGATAAATTAGCTCCCAAATGGCTGGCATTGGGCGGTGGCGGATATGATATTTCCGTTGTACCCCGTGCCTGGACATTAGCTTTTGGCGTCATGTCAGGACAGGAATTTCCAGAGCAATTACCAACTAATTATCGCGCTAAGTATGGAGGGCAATGGCTGTGGGATAAACCATTGGCAGAAAGTACATTACCCCAAGTTAGACAAAGGGTAGAAGCGGTGGTCGCTGAGGTCAAAAAGTGCCATCAAATTGCCAGCTAATAATTGATACCAAATCCGCTTTAATTTTTGGTTATTTTTAGATCGTGGTGCAGTTTTAACCTCATGAGTTCCGATCGTAATTCTATTGCGCGATCGCTTTCTGAAAAATTCTGATCGCTTCTCCTGTATCTGTTTCTGCAATCAGAATACAGCGTTTGAATAAATCAATATCGAGGTCTTCTAATCCGGGTAACTTGCTACGATCGATGCGTTCGTAGCCACTGGTGTTAAGCGCATATAACATTAAAACTCCATCTTGCCATAACCAAACTTCGGGAACCTCTAACGCGCGATAACGTGCAAGTTTATCGATGCCACCACTGGTGAAAATAACCTCAATTGAAAGATCGGGAATTGGCTTAACACTGCCAATGCAATAAGACTGATCGGCTTGAGCTGATGCTTCTCCTTCTCGCTCTTGGGTCATGGCTCCTGTAGGTTGAAAGAAAATTCCTTTCTGAGCTAGAAAGCATGTCACCAACCAACCGATAACGTGCCCAAAAAGTTCATGTTCGCGTCCTGGCATGAGAATTTCAATTGTTCCATTATAGTAAAATAAACGGATTCCAGTGGAGCCTTCAAATCCTTTTTGAATGTGTTTGAACTGTGTCCAGGTTCGTCCCCGATCGACGATGCGTTGATCCTGGATTGGAGATTTCCGCAGTGGCGTTTGTGTCATAGCGATCGCGCCTCATCTTAGCCCAATTAATGCTTTCAGTTTACCTACCAGCCCTCAAAACCTGTTCAGCCGTCAATTTTAAATCTGGGAAGGTTTTAGAGACGATCGTCTGATTACCCCGAAGTTGCTGAATTTCATAATCTCCGTTCGCTAGCGTACAGATAGAGAGGGTAGGTTGCTTGGGTTTGCCAATGTGTCGAGTACCCCCTAATCCTGCGTAGTCTGCAATCCAATATTCGGGAATGCCTAAAACCGCGTAGTCTTCAACTTTACGAGCATAATCATTTTGCCAGTTGCTACTCACAACTTCCGCCACAAATTTGATCGAACTACCCAGCGTCAAGATCGACTGGTCAGACCAAAGCGGTTCATTGGTAAGTTCATTTCGTGAAGCGAAGCTATCCCGTAGGGAATCGACAATTGCAACATCAGGTCGAAATGCTGTCATCTCAATGTTAGAAGGGCGCAATAGTCCTCGCTGAAGAACAAACCAAGGTAAGCCTGTTCCGTCGATCTGAACGCAGATCTTTGTAGTAATAAAGGCTGCAACCTCTTCATGCAAACCTGTTGGTTCCAAGTCAAACACCTCTCCATCGATCAGTTCGTAGCGATTCTCGCCACCATAACGCGCGAGAAACTCGTCAAAACTGAGTGGTTTCTGTTGTATTGGTTGGTCGATCGAAATCGTCATAGGTCAACCTAGCCCAATTAATGCTTTCAGTCTACCAGAGCTTACTTTCAAAGTATCTCTCTTACAATGCGATCGCTTGTTAGCGACTGATATCATGTCAGGCTTTTCACCCTTAATTAAAACTCTCCGCGTCCCCGCGTCCCCGTTTCTCCGCGTCAGTCCTAATTATGGGTATTCAACCGGACATCATATGACAGTATATTTTCCCGATCTCCCGTACCCACCCCACAAAATTTTTGTGACTTTGTGAGGTGGGCATCTCGATCTTACAGCGGATTGCTTTCTTAGTGAGGTACACCTTTGTTTGTGTAGCGGCACCCTTAAGGGTGCCGCTACACAAACAAAGCGATAACGCTTTCCCTCACGCGGCTGCAAGCCGCTATAATCGCCCGCTACAACAGAGTTATTTGTGCGATCGCCCAGATCGAACACTACCTCAAATCGCTTGTTAGGGATTCGCTGACGGAACAGGCGCAAATGTCCCTCTGCATCAGAACGACTCTTGTATCGGCTGATGGTCACCCATTGCAGCGTTGGCAGTAGACGCACGACTGCCCAAGGCTTAAGACGATCGTTGTCAGCCATAATAGAGTAATCTCCTTTCTAAATTGGAGCCAGAGCCAGCGCTGTACTTGCCATAGTTGGGCGCTGGCTTTTGACTATTTGATGAGAATTGCAAAAAACATAGAAAAATCTTCCATGTTTTTCTTTGGTTTACTACACCTTACCATATAAATTTCGGAATTTAAAGTCCTATTAAATCATACTAAATCAGCATTAGTAAGCCTTAGTAAGCATTAGTAAGCATTTCTCATGCTCGGTATGCCAAACAACCAAGTAGTGTGTAATATAATGAATGGATGAAACTTCCATACAACAGAAGTACATGAGTAACAGCAAACGCATTTCAGTTTCTGTGACAGCAGAAACCAGGAATAATCTACAAGCACTATGTGAGGTCGAAAAGCGATCTATGTCCAATTTTGTGAAGTTGTTGATACAAAGTGCCATCGACACAGCCAAGGCAAAGGGGAAGATTGAATGAAGTGCGATCGTTGTTGCAGGGACACGGCATCCGAATAACTTTGATTTAGTCACAAAACTTACTCTAGCCTTAGTCCCTACCTTGTCGTTGATACAACTAAAAACAACTGCGAGCATATATATGAAAGTCAAAAATATCCAAATACCAACCGATAAAATAGCCGAATTCTGTCAGCGCTGGAAAATTACCGAATTTGCCTTATTTGGTTCTGTCTTGCGCGATGATTTTCGTCCAGACAGCAGCGATGTTGATGTATTGGTGACGTTTGCACCAGATGCTCATTGGACTTTATTTGATATGGTTCATATGGAAGAAGAGTTAGAATCAATCTTTGGGCGCAAGGTTGATTTGGTCAGCAAACGGGGAATTGAGGAAAGCCTCAACTATCTACGTCGTCAAAATATTCTTGGGAGCGCAGAAATTATTTATGTCAACTCGTGACCTTGATTACCTGCTGGATATTCTGATATCTGCAAAACTAGCTTTGAGCTATGTCTCTGGTAAGACTTTGACTGAATTTGAGGCAGATATCCAATGCCAAGATTCTGTAACGCGAAGACTTGAAATTATTGGAGAGGCGGCTAAAAGACTATCTCAAGCAACTCGACTGTCACTGTCTCAAATACCTTGGAGTGACATGATTGGAATGAGAAATAGGATGATTCATCAGTATGACAAGGTGAATTTAGCTATTGTTTGGGATACCGTTCAAAACGCTTTACCGCCGTTAATTGTGGAACTGGAAACAGTTGTTCCACCCGAAGATAGAGCATAGGGCGCGCGTTCGCCATCTCCCACCCGCTGGCACTCTCAGTAGTGTTTGTAGTATTTGGTTGCATTAGTTACCTAAAAACTATAGGAGAACGCGTAAATTTGGTGGGGCTTGCGAGCAGCGCACAAAAGAAGTTATACAATTTTCTTTTATTGACTCTACATAGCGGCTCGGATCTTGCACCCGCTTTCCTGTCTCTCCAGCAGAAATACATCGGGGGAATGAGGTCAGTTGGTCAGTTTAGGTGAAAACTAATACAAAAGGTACTAGACAAAGATCAATTTTTATCAGCTTTATGGCAAAACCTCTCGGCACTATGACAAGTATATTCTCGTCTCAAACCTCAAAGCCAGATCGTATCCTGGTTGTAGACGATTCTCCCGATAACGTATTTCTGATTCAAGCGATTTTGGAAGAAGAAGGTTACAAAATCAGCACCGCAGCAGATGGTCGTTCCGCACTGGCGCAGCTGGAGCAGGAATTACCGGATTTAGTATTGCTAGACGTAATGATGCCGGGAATGGACGGCTACGAAGTCACCCAGCGCATCCGCGCCATGACATCGTTACCGTTTATCCCAATTTTATTGATCACCGCCTACGACCAGCCTAGTGTAGCCCAAGGGTTAGACACCGGAGCCGATGATTTTATCCGCAAACCCGTGGAAGTAGACGAATTGCTGGCGAGGGTGAGAGCGCTGTTGCGACTTAAGCATAGCGTGGACGAACGCGATGCGATCGCACGCCAGCGAGAAGATTTTGTTTCCCGCCTCACCCACGACTTACGCACGCCGTTAATCGCCGCAGATCGGATGCTAAATTTAATGCTGCAAGGCGCTTTGGGAGAATTGTCCCCCACGATGCTGGAAGTAATTTCTACCATGACTCGCAGTAACCAAAACCTGCTGGCAATGACCAATACCTTACTGGAAGTGTATCGTTACGAAGCAGGTCGCAAAACCTTAAGCTTCTCCCCAGTTGACTTGCGAGATCTGCTCAAAGAGATTATCGCAGAACTCTCCCCCTTAGCCGGGGATAAAAAACTGTCTCTAACTCTGGCATTCTCCCAGAACAATTCCGGTCATCCAGACCAGTTTACCGTTGCAGGCGATCGCTTGGAACTCCATAGAGTTTTCACCAATATCATCGGCAATGCAATTAAATTCACAGACACTGGTGCCATCGATGTCCACCTCAACAGCGCTAATAGCACCCCTAACGGTGCTAGACCCCAGGTAACCATTGAAATTCAAGATACAGGTCCAGGCATCCCAAAAGAAGAACAAGCTTGGCTGTTTGAAAGATTTCGCCAAGGACGTCACAAGCATTCCGGTAGCGGTTTGGGGTTACACCTGTCCCAGCGCATTGTGGAAGCTCATCAAGGAACAATTCAGGTCAAGTCAGAAGTCGGTCAAGGATCTTTGTTTATTATCTCTCTACCCGCCCAGCAATCCTGAAATTCCTAATCTTTCGCGGTTAATGGTTCATTGTTGCCACAGCAATGAACCATTAAAATCCAAAAATAGTCTAAAATACAAAACTGAAAATCTACACTGAAAAACTCAAATGCTAGTTCAATTAGAAATTAGCGAAATAATTCGTCAGCAACGGCTCTTTTTTGCCACGGGAAAAACTAAAGATGTCTCGTTCCGCCTCGAACAGCTCAAGATTTTAAACCAAGCTATTTTAGATAATGAAGCTGCTATCATTGAGGATCTGAATGCCGACCTCAAAAAGCCAACCCTTGAGGCGTATGCCTTGGAAATTGCAGTAGTTAAAAAAGAAATTAATCACGCCATCAAGCATATTAAAAGTTGGACAAAACCCAAGAAAGTAACAGAAATTCCTTTAGAACAATTTCCCGCTTCAGCTATCATTTATCCCGAACCCTTGGGCGTTGTGTTGATTATCGCGCCTTGGAACTACCCGTTTCAGCTAACGCTCTCGCCGTTAGTGGGAGCGATCGCCGCAGGAAACTGCGCCATTTTAAAACCTTCAGAACTCGCCCCCCATACGTCTCGCGTTATCGCAGATATATGCCAAAAAAACTTTGACCCCGCCTACATCGCGGTCGTAGAAGGCGGCGTCGAAACCAGCCAACAATTATTAAAAGAAAAGTTCGATCATATCTTTTTCACCGGCGGCACGGCAGTTGGTAAAATTATCATGGAAGCCGCCGCCAAACAACTAACTCCCGTTACCCTAGAACTCGGCGGCAAAAGTCCTTGTATTGTCGATGCCGATATAAACCTGGAACATACTGCTAGAAGAATTGCTTGGGGAAAATTCATCAATGCCGGTCAAAGTTGCATCGCACCCGATTATATTTTAGTCGATAAAACCATCAAAAAAGATTTGATAGAAAACATCAAAAAATGCCTGAAAGAATTTTATGGCGATGACCCGGAAAACAATCCAGATTACGGCAGAATTATCAATCAAAAACAGTTCGATCGTCTCACAGCATTCCTAAACGGCGAAATAATTGTAGGTGGAAAAACCAACCCCGAAACCCTATACATCGCCCCCACTCTGATAGATAATGTTTCCCTAGATGCGCCGCTCATGCAAGAGGAAATTTTTGGCCCCATTCTGCCAATAATAGAGTATAATAATCTATCAGAAGCTATTGGCATTGTTAACGCCCAGCCAAAACCTCTAGCCCTTTATTTGTTTTCCAAAAACAAAAATTATCAAGAGCGAGTTTTGCGAGAAACTTCATCGGGAGGTGTCTGTATCAACGACACCGTAATGCAAGTAGGCATACCCGATTTACCCTTTGGGGGTGTTGGTTTCAGTGGTATTGGCAGCTATCACGGCCAAGCCAGTTTTGATATCTTCTCCCATCAAAAAAGCGTGTTGAAGCGGTCTTTTCTCATGGATTTGAAATTGCGCTACGCACCCTATAAAGGTAAGCTAGATTTACTCAAAAAAATCATTGGTTAAGGAAATTGCAGATGGCAGATTTTAGATTTCAGATTCAGGTCTGACGCCAACAATCTCAATGTAGGGTGCGTTAGCTGTCGTCGTAACGCACCATCTCCACCATATCTGGAGTTGCTGCGTAATACCAAATCCGGGTTAACAACCCCCTTTATTCTTACAGACCGCGCAGGCGGTCTTTGTTTGTGTAGGCGCGACTTAAGTCGTTCGCGATAAAGGGGGTAATGAAAGCGGATTTAGTATAATATCATGTTCGGTAGCAATGGTAGTGTATAGTAGGGGCGGGTTTTACGAGAGATATTTGCTACCAGCGCTAAGGTTTAATAAACCCGCCCCGGCAGAGGTTACCGATGCCTAAAGACGATTTTTTACAGGCTTACGCAAATACACTGTGATGGTGCGTTACGAAGAAAGCTAACGCACCCTACATATAGTTACTTTGCGATCGCAGATGCCAAATTTAACTCAATCTGCAATCTACAATCTACAATCTAAAATTAAAACAGGCCGCTATAGCGTTCTTCCGCCCAAGGTTCGCCCCGGCGGTGATAGCCATTGCGTTCCCAAAAACCCAATTCTTCTTGGTCTAAAAACTCTAGACCATTGAGCCATTTAGCACTTTTCCAGGCATAAAGATGGGGAACTACAAGGCGTAAAGGACCACCATGTTCTGCGGGTAACGGTTCGCCAAACAAAGTATGGGCAAAAAAGTTTTCTTCCCGCCAGAAGTCTGCCATAGAAATATTAGTAGTGTAGCCGCCGTAGCAGTGTTCCATAATATGACTTGCTTTGGGGTCTACTTCCACATGCTGCATAAAGTCTGTGACTTTCACCCCAGTCCACTTCACATCTAGCCGCGACCAACGGGTAACGCAGTGAAAATCTGCGGTAAACTCGTGTTGGGGCATTGCCATAAAGTCGGCGAAAGTGAAAGTCTTTGGTTGAGCCAAACCCCAGACCCGAAATTCCCAGTTTTCGATGCTGACTTTGGGAGTTTCACCATAAGTCAAGACGGGGAAACCTTTGGTTTCATATTGACCTGGGGGGATGCGATCGCTCATTTCCGATCCCGGCTTCTTGAAAAACTTTCCGATCATATTACCAGCCACAATAAAGTTTTCCGTGCTGACCCGACAGAACTGCTATGTTCCTGTCATGTCAGCATCCATAGTTACATTTTGTTACAAAATCAGCTATCGGGCAGCGAACCGAAAAATAAACTGGGCTAGTCAAACCGATGCGTCTCACATCTAAGACTAGGAGATTACTCTTGAGACTCTTCTTCGTCTTCCTTAGACGGATACACGAACTTAGACCGCCCAGTCAAAATCGACTTGCCCAAGCTGAGGGCTTTTTGTGCTTGAATTGCCGCCTTATGTCTCCAGGTAGCTCTGCGCTTATCCCGTTTGGATTTGGATGTTTTCTTCTTAGGAACCGCCATGACGATCTTGGAAAATTGGACAACCTTTCTATTTTAGCTGAATGTTAGGACTCCCCACATAGATCAAACTGGTATCGGGTAGTGCGCGCTGAGGTTTCCCGTTACCCCATCGCCACTACCCGATATTGGGGCAGAAAACATTTTCAACTTCCTTGGTACGGAATTTTAGAAATTGCGACGAAAGCCCCCATTGCCGGTAGAACCATTCGTGCCGTTGAAATTCCCCGTTCCAGGCGTGCCGGTTGTACCGTTGAAATTCGTCGTTCCGGGGGTGCCGGTTGTACCGTTGAAATTCGTGGTTCCGGGGGTGCCGGTTGTACCGTTGAAATTCGTGGTTCCGGGGGTGCCGGTATTGCCGTTGAAATTCGTCGTTCCGGGGGTGCCGATTGTGCCGGTTGTGCCATTGGGTACCAATTGTCCCGGCACAGTTCCGGGTACAACGATGGTGCCATTTGGTAACACTTGTCCCGGCACAACGGTGGGTACAACGATAGTGCCGTTTGGTAGCACTTGTTGTTGTCCCAGCACGATGCCTGCTGGCACTATAGCTCCATTGGGTAGAACTTGTGCTTGTCCGAGACCATTTCCCGGTACGGCGGTGCCATTGGGAACTGCTTGTCCGGGAGTGCCAACGGGTGTTGCACCTGCTGCGGCAATACCGGGGGTATTCGGGGCGGTGTTATCGAGCCTTAAAAGAGATCTGGCACTCTTAAAATAGGTTGCCCAGCGTTGGGGACTGGGATTGCGCACCCAGTCTTGACGATTGACTTCTAAAGAGAGAATCGGTGCAGCAGAACCTTCATTTTGCCCGACAACGGTAACGGCAACCGCTCTGCTAGAAGGGTTTTGGTTAAAGGTACGAATAGCGGCATCTGTTACGACTGCCTCGGCTCTGCGGATAAAGGTATCGTAGCTTTCATTGGGTTGGCGATTAAGGAAAAGGTTAACGCGAGCGGTATCGGCTTGGGAAACTGGCTGTGCGAGCGCACCATTAGCCAGCCAGACACTGCCTCCCAATCCTAGTAAAGCCGCTAGACTTAACGGAGCGATGGCCAAATACTTAGACTGCCACATAATTCTTGCCTTCAACGCGCCAGTAAATCGCGGGTTTGAAACTGGAGCGCAAAAACTCTACATATCTGTACATTTATGGTTATTTTGCGGAGGTTTAGGCATAGTCGTAACCATCCCGACGATGAACGGGCGTTAAATAGTCCAATTTGATTGACCTCCGTTTTTTGTCGATTACAAACTCACCGTAACCATGAGACATTGGACAGACTCGTGCCGTAAAAGTCCCTTTATATTTGCCTTTCAAGACATCGGCGCGAACAATATCACCAGTACAAAAACCGTGAATGGGACGTAATGGGCGATGCTTAATAGGATAGCCAAACTTGTCTGTCTGGCAACGTTGTCTGCCACCAAAACCAGTGGCTTTTACTTTGAGAATTTTGGTTGTAACAAGTTTTATGGTTTCAACCACACCAACACAAGCTGCATCAATCCAGTGTGCTTTTGGTAACTCAAATCGCATCCTGTTGAATTTAGTTTGTCCGCCGGTTCCAGTGGTTACAGGTAGTCCAAATCGTTTTAGCGCATTTAACAACGCCCACCTAGTAGCGTTGACTGATGCAGCATCTTTTAGCGGTTTGGTTGCTTGTCGCAATACAGTATTGAGAACATCTGGTTTCCCTTTGAGAAAGTCTTTGATATCCTTATTTCCTTTACGCTGGCACTTGTGGCAAGCAAGACTTAGGTTTGATATCCGATCTGAACCACCTTTTGACTTTGGTTGAATGTGTTCAATTTCCAACGGGACATCTTTGACACCGCAGTAAGCACACGCTCTGTTCCACTTCTGTAGCAAGTACTCGCGGCATTCATAGCCGTGTAACGTTCCTTGCTGGTACTCGGTTCCAGAGATTTCTGGATTCACAATGGCTGGCGTATCGAACTTAACTACTTCCTGAACGATAGAACCAATTGGCGCAAATTTTTGGAGTCGTTTTACCCAGGTTTCAGTTGTAAAAACGCGGTGAGCAAGAGAGGGAGCCAACCAACCATCGGGACGTTTACGGTTGAAGAAACTAGCTTTCCGATAACGAGTATTGCGATTTCTGCGACAAGAGCGTACCGCTAATCGATGTAAGAGAGCAGCCTTGATTTGTTGACCACGGTGTTGCAACTCCATTGCCCAGATAACATTTCCTTGATTAGTTACTAGCGCAATGCCAGTAAACTTTGAACCTGGATCGATTTTGAGCGTGAGCGGATACACATTCGCGTTCTCAATGACTCGCTTTAGCATCAAAGTGAACGGATAGCGCCGAAATACGGTGGCCTTCCTAGAATCCAATAATTTACGAGCTTTTGCTGCATGTACTGGATTAAGAGGTGTCTTGTTCCCATCGATAAGAAGTGCGTAATTTGACATATTCTGTCATCTTTATTGCTAAGTAATGTTTGCCTCGTCAATGTTCAAATGGCTTTTTAGGAAGGCGGCACTATAGCTATAAACCCATTCGCTAATTTCTTAACCACCTTCGACAGATAGCTACAAGCTGGCGTTCACCTGTAGGTGTCATGACCAAATAAACGTAGTCAGTTAAGACTTAGACTGCACGCTCCGACGCTTTTTCCAGATCTGACCAGCTTTGGCTAGTTCTGCATAGGTTTTTCGGAGCGGTTGGTTGTCCTCTTTCTTTACCGTAGCTCTGGGCGTAGTGACTCTAATCTGCATTATGGCGTAGACACTCCCAGCCTGTAGACCGATCTTGCGAAATGTTGCGCCTGCCTTATCTAGCGGGTTGCGAACGGTTATTTACACGCTGCTTTCCAACCCTGGCGCGATTAATTGGTCTGGTATTGGTTGAAGGCTGAGTTGAGCTAGGATTTGCTGGCGCAGCAGGGGCAGGGGCAGCAGGGGCAGCAGGCGCGGCATTACCGGGTGAGGCGGGTTGTGCGGGAGTTGCTCCCCCACCCAGGGTGAAGGGGATTTCAAAGGTTTTCTTGCTGTCATCCACATTTTCCGTGATATTCTGTTCTCTTCCTTCCACCAGCAACCTCAACCTAAAAGGAATCGCACCCGACCCAGTGGCGCAGCGTTGGTAAAGATTCACCTTGACTACGTAATTACCCGGTGGCGCGCCGGAGGGAGGCCAAAAGATATTCTCGACCGGATTGGTGATGGTATCCTGGCAGTTTGCATTGCTATCCACGTCGAGTTGACCTCCCGATGCTACCCGCTTGTTCTGGAAGAACACTCGCTGACCGCTGGGATCGATAATTTCTAAGTCCAGGTCATCGGTTGAGGACCATCTCAAAGTTGATTGAATCACCCCCGTGCCTAAAGTTGGTTCAGGTCTTTGCCTAGCTTGAGCAGGAGTAGCCGCAACTACGGGGTCATCTATTCTCAAGAGTTGCTTCGAGTTGGGATAATAAGTAGACCAGCGTCGCGCATCGGGACGACTCCTCCAGTTTTCGCGACTGACGGTCAAAGTTAAAATTGGCGCTGATAAACCGATATGCTGACCTGTAATGATAATTTCTGCTTCCGTCGCCAAAATGTCGTTGTCGAAGCTGCGCTGAGCAGCCGCCCTGGCAACGGCTTCGGCACGGCGCACCAAAGTGTCGTATGATTCATTTGGCTGGCGTTCCAAAATAACGTTAACGCGAGAGGTATAAGCTCGTGCAATCTTTGGCGCGATCGCGTCACTCACCAAGCAGATGCTACTACCCAATCCCAGCCAAACTACTAAACCATAAGACGCAATTCGCATTACTATACTCCTAAATTTCTGCTGCTAGCTTCTCATATCACTGTATTGGCACCATCGACAGGGGGTTATTTCCGATGAGCAATCACTGGCTGCTGGCAATTGGTATTAATCAATACCAACACTTCCAGCCTTTAAATTTCGCCCAAGCAGACGCACAGGCGCTGTGGAATTATCTCGTAGGCAAAACAGGCTTTATGCCGGATCGCTGTCTGCTGTTGACCGACACCTCGCCGTTTGTGGAGGGTCAGTCAACCTATCCCAGTAAAGCAAATTTACAAAAATGGATTGACTGGTTATGCAAAGATGGGCAAGGATCGGGGTCGCCCCTCGGTCCCGGAGATGTGGTTTGGTGCTTTTTTAGCGGCTATGGCGTCACTTGGGAAGGACAAGACTACCTGATGCCGATTGATGGTAACGCGGCGAACATTGCCAACACCGGCATAGCCGTGCGCTCGCTGTTTGAGGGCCTCAAAACCAACCCCGCCGTCATGCCCTTGGTTTTGCTCGATATCAAGCATCCTCCATTCACGAGCGTTGGTGTGGGAACCGGCACCCAAACCCTCGAATTGGCCCGCGATATGCAAATTCCCACGCTGCTTTCTTGCCAACCCAACCAAAGCGCCGGAGAAGCTGCGGATCTGCATCACGGCTTGTTTGCCCAGTCGCTAATTGAAGCGCTGCGAACCGGCGCCGGTACAACCTTGGCAGACCTAAGCGAGAGTTTGCGAGGACGCTTGCCTGCTTTAAGCGAACAGTACTCGTTGCCTCGTCAAGACCCGGCGATTGTGGTGCAGCCTCCAGAAAATATGGAGCGCGTAATTATACCATATAACGCGCCAGCAGTCAATACAAACTCGGCAGGAAACCAGCACCAAGCACAGGAGGGAGGCGCGATAGCTGCAACCCTCAGCCCCTCGCTGGCAGCGGTGAAGCAACACATGCAAAACGTTGCCACCATACCAGGAGCTTCAGGCCCTCAGAACCCCTTCGAGGAGGCTTTAAACCGAGCTGAGCCAGGGTTTGCAGAAGCCCCGCCAGCAGTTGCCGCAGCACCGGGTCAACCGACGCCCGCCCCAGCAGGAAATGTGGAAACAGCAAGGAAAGGGTCGTTCTGGCAACGACTGCTGCTGTGGACGGGTGGCGTACTGCTGTTGTTGCTGGTATTAGTGAGTATTTTTGGACGGGGTAGGCAACCGGCTCGCCAAGGTGCGGGTTCGACTCCGGGAACGGTACCGACTTTATCAGACCCCGGATCGCCGGAACAGCGGTCTCAAGCTCGCCTGAAACAGGCGACAACCTTGCTGCAATCTAATCAGGTGGCTCAGTTTAGTCGCGCCATCGCATTAGCAAGCCAAATCAAACCGGGGGAACCCCTGTACGACGAAGCGCAACAAGCGATCGCTCGCTGGAGTCAAGTGATTTTTGAGACAGCCCAAGGGCGAGCCGAAAAGGGGAATTTTGAGGCAGCGATCGCCGCCGCGAGTTTGGTTCCCAAAGATCAGCCAATTCACGAGGAAGCTGAAAAGTTAATTGCCCTCTGGCGCGGCGCCGCCAAGAAGCAGCAAACGAACCGCAATACCCTGCAAGCTGCTAAAAAATTAGTTCAACCCGGACAAGCTTCTTCTTACAACCAAGCGATCGACCTGGTGCGCCAAATTCCCGCAGGAGAACCAGGATCTGCCGAAGCGAAGCAATTGACCAACCAGTGGAGTCAAAGTATTTTGAACCTGGCTCAGTCTAGGGCATCCGAAGGATTTATCAATCAAGCGATTGAAACCGCATCTCTAGTGCCCAACAACACACCGGCATATCCAAAAGCCAAAGCCGCGATTGAGCAATGGAAGCGTCAGCTTTCAGCACCTAAGAAATAAGGGCAGGTGAGCAGGTGGGCAAAAGGTGCTCCAGGGGCAAAAGGGGCAAAAGAACGTACATTCTCCCCGGCTCACGCGCTCACCTGCACACCTGCTCACCCGCTCATCCGCTCACCTGCTCACCTGCACTCTGCCTGTTCCCTGTAGAGGCTAACACTGACGCTCGTAGGGGAATTTCGATTTGGAATTGGGTCCCCCGACCGGGTTGGGACAGGCACTGTAGTAAGCCCTTGTGCTTCTCGACCACAATCTGGTAACTAATAGCCAGTCCTAACCCGGTTCCTTGACCCACCGGCTTGGTGGTGAAAAATGGGTCAAATATCCTTGCTTGAACATGGGGTGGCATTCCAGATCCATTGTCAGCAATGCAGATTCTTACCTTTTCGCGATCGATAACTTGGGTGCTAATTTGAATCTTGGGAGTGCCAGTTTTTTGACCCTGAACCGAATGGCTCCTGGCGCTAACAGCTGACTGTTCTAAGGCGTCAATGGCATTGCTCAGGATGTTCATAAATACCTGATTGAGCTGACTGGCGTAGCACTCGACAGGGGGCAAGTTGCCGTAGTCTTTGATAATTTGAATGCCCGGATGCCCCGCTTTCGGTTTGAGTCGGTGTTGCAAAATTAACAGGGTGCTTTCTATTCCTTCGTGGATATCGACCGGCTTTCTTTCCGACTCATCGAGACGGGAGAAATTACGCAAAGATAATACAAGTTGGCGGATGCGGTCGGTTCCTACTTTCATCGAAGCGAGCAGTTTAATTAAGTCTTCTTCGAGAAAGTCCAGCTCGATTTCTGCGATGCGATCGCAAATCTCCGGGTGGGGTTCCGGGTAGTACTTTTGGTACAGGTGCAGCAAATCTAGCAAGTCTTGGGTATATTCGCTGGCATAGTTGATGTTACCGGAAATAAAATTAACCGGGTTGTTAATTTCGTGGGCGACGCCAGCGACGAGTTGTCCCAAGGAAGACATTTTTTCGGTTTGAATCAGTTGCGATTGGGTATGTTGTAGCTCATCTAGGGCGGCTTCTAGCTGTTGTGCTTTCGCCTGTTCTTTTAATGCCAAGTCGCGGCTTTGTTCGTAAAGTTCGGCTTGCAAAATCGCGATTGCTGCCTGATCTGCCAGTTGTTGCAGTACTTCGATTTCCGCTGCGGTCCATACTCTGGGAGCGCGACAAGAGTGGGCAATTAACAATCCCCACAAATCGTCGCCCCGCTTGATCGGTACGATCAGGTCGGCTTGCACTTGAATGCTTTGCAAAAACTCTGCATGACACGCGGCTATATTGGCATTGGCTGCATCTTCTATGGCTCCTACACGCCCGTTTTTATAACTTGGGACGTATTCTGGTGGAAAGCAGTCTTTTGGCGCTTTTACACCCAACACGGAAGGCCAATTGCCTGCGATCGCTTCTACCACCACTTCGCCTTGGGTTTCTTCGGTAAATTGATAAATCAGGACTCGGTCTGTATCTAATAAAGCTCGCACCTCGCGCACGATCGTTTGCAGAATCGTTTTTGATTCTAAGGTGCTGCGAATTTGGTCGGTGACTTGCTTTAAGACTTTGGCAAAGTCTAACGATTGTTGTAATTGAGCGGTGCGCTTTTGCACCTGAAGTTCCAGATCGCTATTGAGCCGTTGTACCTGTTGATACAGCTGATACTGCTGCACCGCCATGGCAAATTGATTCCCCAACGCCGTTGCCAGTTCGATTTCTTCTTGCGTCCATTCGCGAGCTTGGCCTTTTTTTAACTGTCGCCATGCTTCAAACGAAAGCCGGGGAAACTGTTGTCGCGCATCCGGATCGAACTGTCCCGCCCACAGAGTTTCGGTGTCGATTTCCTTGCGGAAAATACTGAGATATCCCAAAAATTGTTGCCGATATTCTAGGGGGACGACAAGCAAACCCCTGATTTGAGTATCGGCAAAACTGGGGGCGATCGCATCACATCGGGCTGCTTTATACAAGTCTGCGATCGCGCAGGGGCGAATTCCTCGTGCCGTTTCACAATATCCGCTGACTTCCTGCCAGTCGGGGTGTTGTTCGAGCGGCTCCCCCAGTCCCAATTTCTCCAACTCCGGCCCTTCGCCCCAGGTATAAACTTCTACTTCCGTCGAGTTGGCTACTTCAGCATCGGTGGCAGGTGCCTGGATATAAAGTCTGCCTCCTGCCCCGCCAAACACGGCGACGGTTGCTTGTAGTGCCGCTTGAAATTCAATCGTCGGACAGTCGTGCAATAAGGTAGCGACTCGGTTCACCGTTGCTTCTCGCATCGCTCTGGAGCGGGTGGAAGATAACAGGTTACTTTGGGCGATCGCAATCGATACCTGATCCACCACCCGTTGCACGACTTCCACCTCTGCTGCGGAAATCCTTCGCTGCTCTGAGTGGTGCGATACCAACAGCCCCCACAGTTGGGGCTTCGCCTGGGCGTCGCCGATGTCATAATGCAGGATGGGCACGATGAACGAAGATTGCACCCCCATTGCGGTCAAATAAGCTGCGTGACAGGGGTCTACAGATCTGTAGCAAATATGCTCGCCAGCGTGGGGCCTCCCCGTTTCCGGACAATCTAAGGGACTTAAACCGATCTGCTGCGTTGTTACATCTACGATCGTGCGCTGGCGTGCCAGTAGAAACATCTCTCGCGCTTCCGGTGGAATGTCGTCCGCCGGGAAATTCAAACCTTTCAGGGATGGTAGACGATTTCCATCGATCGATTCGGCAATTACTTCGCCACTGCTATCGTTATTAAATCGATAAACCATCACCCGATCTGTAGCCAAGAAATCGCGTATTTCCGCTACCGTTGATGTTAATATTTCTTGTAGCTCTAAAGATTGACGAATCCGATTCGTCATCCGATGCAGCAATGTTTCCTGGTTAATCCCTGGCTGCATTTCTTGGTTTTTTCCTGTTAAATTCATTTTATATCCACAAAATTTTTGTGCCTATTATAAATTTTTACTCTGCCCATTCCCATTTCTTCTTAATAAAATTTTAACTTCTTAATAAAAATTGCTATAGAGTTGCCTAAACTCATCAGAGTTTTCAGCCGCTGACCCATTGCTGGCTGAAATAATAAACCTAGGGTATATGCGATGGCAGCAGGGCATTGAATTCCGGCGTGGCAGGAAGTAACAAGGAAGCCGCGGAACTCGCCTATTTTCCCAGAGTAAAACCAGGGAAAGGGGGTTTCAAAGCCCTTGCGTGGATTGGAGCAAAGATTATTTTAATATATTACCTGCAATTCCTAACTTTTTCGTAAAGAAATATAATAATCCCAACTGGGGGGAAGGGATATTGACGGGAAGTGGATGATAATCGACGAGATCGCCAGCAGGATCAACAAGAGGCGGCTTTCGTTAGAGAAAGGGTGGCTTAGATCAACCCGGTCAAGCGTTGCTGGATTTCTTGACGAACGCTCATGAGAATTTTTCCCAAATGGTTTTGACCAGTTTTATCCTTTCCACAACCCCAATAGTAATCGGTAGCCGAGTTTTCGACGAGCAAGCGATCGCCAGTATCCAGGAGAATAGCCTGAATATCTAGATGAGTGAGAAACTTGGTGAGAACGGCTTCTCGCATCAGGGGAAGCTTGACATCTTCCCAGTCGGGACGGACTTTGCGAACCGGATCGCGTCCCAGGGAAGCAGCTTCCTCTGGCGTCTTAACCCCGTGAATCACTTTAATGATAGGTGCGTGGTTCGTGCCTACAAATTTTTGCGCTTGATAATAATGCTCCACAGTAGGCCAATATTGACCGTGGATGTGAATACCGTGGGGAGAAAAATTAGAAAAACAGCCATAAGGCTCGTTAACCTTGTAAAAGTAGATCGTCATGTGGAAACTTTGTGACATCCAGGGAGAGAAAGTAGTAAGGGAAGGGCATCTGGCGCGGAAAAAGGACGCTTTCGCTTTCAATATGTTGCCATCCCCTGATGGGCGGATGGTGGCGAAAATGGTAATAAGGTTCGTAAAACCAAACTGATTCACCATACCTCATGTCAACAAATGCCTTTGAAAAAACTAGCTTAGGTTGGCAACTTCAGCAACTCCAGCAGCGTGTAGGCGAGTGGTTAGAGTTGCAACTGTCTCAACTTCGACCCAGACTGCCTAATCTACCGAATGTATCCACCCCTGAGTGGTTAAACTCACTAACCTGGCTGTTAGTGCGAGTAGCATTTTGGGCGATACTGGGATGGGTTTTGATCCGGCTAGTTTTGTGGCTGATGCCACAGATGCAGCCGTACTGGAACTGGCTAAACTTAAAACCAGGCAGACAGACAACTGTGCCAGAAAGCGAACTAACAGCAGAAACTTGGTTGTTGCGAGCGCGTGAATTATACCGCCAAAGCGACTACCGCGAGGCAGCAAGGGCGCTTTATATGGCAATGTTGCAGCAACTCAACGATACTCGCATTGTCCCCCACCAACCCAGTCGCACCGATGGCGAGTATATCCAACTCACTCAGGAATTACCCCATCACGCTTCGTATCAAATTTTACTGCAAACCCACGAGAGACTGTGGTTTGGCAATCAGGAAATTACCCCAGAAGCATTTGAGCAGTGCCAGCAAGCATACCGAGATATTCAGAGTGCTAATGGCTAATGGCTAATGGTAAAAATGCGCTCGCTGAGATTTTCCACCAGTCACCAGACGAGGCAGAGCCTCGTTCACCTCGTTCCCAGGCAATGCCTGGGAACGAGATCCGGGAGGCTCTGCCTCCTGACGGGGTGCAAGATCTAAGATTAGCAATTAGCAAACTAGCAATTAGCAAAACCGATGAAAAAACGTTGGATATGGATCTTGGCGATCGCAATAACAGCAATAATATTACTGACGCTGTTTGCGGCTCCGACTACAGGTAATCGGACTACAAGCGGTTCGACTTACAGTCGCGCTCCCGATGGATACGGAGCTTGGTACGCCTTTATGGAAAAGCGGGGAACACCTGTAAAGCGATGGCAAAAACCCTTTGACCAGTTCCCCAACAGCAGATATCCCATGACATTATTGCGCGTCAACAGCGGTTTGGGAAGGGGATGGCCCTACAAGCAAGAACTCGATTGGATAGAGAAAGGCAATACTTTAGTAGTATTGGGCGTGGGAAGTCCAGTAACCGAAGCATCCTTTAGTACCTTACAAGAAAGTGCCGCAGGTAGGGTCAAAATTGAAACCAGGCGGCGGCAAAAACTGGGTAAAGAAGAAGAGCAAAGATTGAGCGATCGCTTTGGTGCGATCGTTTGGCAACAAAAGTTAGGAAAAGGACAAGTAATTTTTGCTACCACCCCTCACCTTGCCGCCAACGCCTATCAAGACGAAGCGGGTAACTTTGAATTTCTAGCCTCACTGGTAACTGTAGCAGCAGGGGAGCAGGTGAGCAGAGGAGCAGAGGAGCAGAGGAGCAGAGGAGCAGAGGAGCAGGTGAGCAGAGGAGCAGAGGAGCAATTAGCAATTAGCAATTACCAATTAGCAATTAGCAATTACCAATCAGCAATTAGCAATTACCAATTACCAATCCAAAATCCTGTTTGGGTAGATGAATATATCCACGGCTATAAAGATAAAGAAGTCATTGCTAAGGAAGACGGGAAAGACTGGGTAACTTACCTCGCCAACACACCCTTATTCCCCGCAATGGTGCAAGCAGGCGTTATCCTTTTAGTGCTGGTGTTGGCAAAAAACCGGCGTTTGGGACCCCCCATTTCCGTTGCAGCACCGAGGGTTGATAATAGCGAAGCATACATTAAAGCTTTAGCCGGAGTCTTGCAAAAAGCCGAAAGCAGAGAATTCGTAATCGAGGTAATCGGGAAACAAGAACAACTACAATTACAACAAGCCTTGGGATTAGGGTCAGTCCTCCTCTCACCCCAAACGCTAGTAGCAGCTTGGGTACAACAAACAGGTCGTCCTGCCAGCGAACTAGAACAAGTTTTGCAACGGCAATCTAAAAAACGTCGAATTGGAGAACGAGACTTGCTAACCTGGTTAGAACAATGGCAAAAAATCCGTTTAATCGGTAATAGGTAATGGGTAATGGGTAATGGGTAATCTAAAACCAATCACCAATTACCCATTAGCAATTAGCAAGCTTGCAAGCTTGCAATCACCAATCACCAATTACCAATTACCAATCACCAATCACCAATTACCAATGACCCATGACGCATTAACCGTATTAAATCGCCTCAGCCAAGCGCTCAACCGAGTTATCGTCGGTCAAGCTACCCTCGTACAGCAGATGCTGGTGGCAATCCTAGCTGGGGGACATGTAATTTTAGAAGGCGTACCGGGAACGGGAAAAACCCTGTTAGTCAAAGTGCTGGCAACCCTATTGCAATCAGAATATCGACGAATTCAACTAACTCCGGATATTTTACCTGCCGATATCATCGGCATCAATATCTTTGATTTAAACACGCGCAAATTCACCTTAAAAAAAGGCCCCATATTTACCCAGATATTATTAGCAGATGAAATAAACCGGACACCGCCTAAAACCCAAGCAGCACTTTTAGAGGCAATGGAAGAACAGCAAGTCACCCTGGATGGGGAAAGCTTGCCCCTTCCCGAACTATTCTGGGTAATTGCCACCCAAAATCCCTTAGAATTTGAAGGCACATATCCCTTACCAGAAGCCCAATTAGACCGCTTCTTATTCAAACTGATTGTCGATTATCCCGATGCGACAGCAGAAAAGCAAATGTTATTAAATCGTCAAGCTGGATTTCAATCCAGACGCCTAGACTTAGCCAGGTTAAAACCCGTAGCAACAGTCGAAGACATTTTAACAGCGCGTAGTGCGATCGCTGCCGTTCAAGTAGACGAAAAAATCCTGGATTACCTATTAGCATTAGTCCAACGCAGCCGCAAACATCCCGACCTAGCTTTAGGCGCATCTCCTCGTTCCGCAGTTGCTTGGTTACAAACCAGTAAAGCACAAGCATGGCTATCCGGAAGAGAATTTGTCACACCCGATGATATTAAAATAGTAGCTGCACCCCTGTTGCGCCATCGATTAATATTAAAGCCAGAAGCACAACTAGACGGATTGCAAATAGAAGCCGTCATAGCTTCCTTACTCACCCAAATACCCGTACCAAGGTAAACAACCATGCCCCAACTAATAGAAAAACCCACCCGCATCGAAGCAGCAGGAAACAAACCCAAACTAATCGACGAATATATCGGTAGAGTTAACAGCAAAACCGAAGCAGCTAGCATTGCCCACATGCGATCGCCTAGCGGATGGATAGAACCAGGACAACGCCCCGAATTCGACGAATTCACCATAGTTCTTAAAGGAATGCTGCGAGTTGAATACGAAGGAGGCGTTCTAGAAATTCGCGCCGGACAAGCAGTAATTGCCAACAAAGGTGAATGGATTCGCTACAGCACCCCAGAGGCAGAAGGTGCAGAATACATAGCCATTTGTCTGCCAGCATTTTCACCCGAAACCGTACATCGAGACGCTTAAAACTGGCGACAATTACCCTCACAATTACGCTCGCTGCGAATACAACCATAAAGCGCATATCTCTGACCATGTTTCCTCACAGTAGGCCAAGCCAATAATTGTAGAGGTATCCCCGTCAACTTCCAAAACAATCGACCCGCAGAGTGTAAAAAATCCCAAAATTCCGACAAACTAGGAGACTCAAAAAACTCGATAAATTCATTCTTAAAAGCTTCCCATTGAGAAACAACAGTAGGCGCGTGACAGCGAGCATAAATTGCCATACCAGCACGATAATTTTGCAGAATTTCCCTAATAGACATATCCCTAACCTTCAATCCAAATTTAAATATGAATTACGCAAATATCACACCAAGCGTATTATTTTTGAGGCTCGTAGTAGCGCTAAAGCGCCAGATCTGGCGCTTTAGCGCTACTACAAACCCAATTAAATGTGCCAGTTACGTAAGTCCTGTTAGACCGAAAAACGAACAAACCCTACCTAACTCTTACCTTCGCGTCCTTCGCGTCTTTGCGGTTCAACAAAATGATTCCTTCAGCACGAGTTTATTTATTATTAGTCTTAGGATTAGCGATCGCACCAATCCTAGCCGCCCTATCCACCATCAGCATCGGTATCACCAGCACCCTCATCTTCGATGGTATCGTTCTGGGACTAATGATAATTGATGGAATGCGATCGCGCCCCCACCGAGTCCAAATCGCCCGACATCCCCTCACCCGACTCTCCATCGCAAGGGAAAACCCCATTACCCTATCCGTAACATCATCAAATCGCCCAGCTATAATTACCATCCGCGACTACTACCCCGCCGATTTTTGGGTATCCAATCCCCTACTACAAACATCCCTTCCTGTCAATACCACCAAAGAATTAACTTACACCGCCAGTCCCCTCCAGCGGGGCGAATTTGCTTGGGGAGATATTCAAGTACGCCAGCTAGGCGCGTGGGGATTAGCCTGGGATGATTGGAAAATAGCCGCAACTACCAAAGTCGCAGTATATCCAGACTTAATCGGACTCAAACAACTATCGATTCGCCTCACATTACAAAACACCGGCACAATGCGCCAAGCGCGACGCATGGGCGTGGGTACGGAATTTGCCGAATTGCGGGAATATCGTACAGGAGACGACCCGCGTTTTATCGATTGGAAAGCCTCTGCCCGCCGTTTCGGAGCAACGCCTTCCACATCCTTACAAGTGCGCGTCCTAGAACCGGAACAAGAGCAAACCTTGATTATTTTATTGGATCGAGGGCGCTTGATGACGGCACGGGTACAGGGGCTAAAGCGATTTGATTGGGGTTTGAATGCTACGTTATCCCTAGCGCTAGCGGGATTAAACCGAGGAGATAGAGTAGGCGTAGGAGTATTTGACCGGGAAGTGAGTACCTGGATTGCGCCCGAACGCGGTCAGCAGCAACTTTCCAAGTTAATCGAACGCCTGACCCCGATTCAACCAGTCTTGCTAGAACCAGATTATGTCGGTGCGGTGACCAAATTGGTCAATCAACAAACAAGGCGGGCTTTAGTGGTTTTAATGACGGATTTAGTCGATATTACCGCCTCTGCCGAACTTCTCGCCGCTTTGGGACGACTTACGCCCCGCTATCTCCCATTTTGCGTCACGTTGCGCGATCCGCAAGTTGATAAACTAGCCCATATTCCTGTCGATGTTGAGGGGAAAGAAGCTAGCGCCAGAGCTTACACCCGCGCCGTCGCCTTAGATTTATTATCCCAACGTCAAATTGCTTTTGCCCAATTGAAACAAAAAGGAGTGCTAGTTTTAGATGCACCCGCGAATCAAATTAGCGAGCAATTAGTTGACCGATATCTGCAAATAAAAGCGAAAAACCAAATTTGAAAAGGGGAACATCTCAAACTTGTCCAAAATGTGCAGCGCATACAGGCAAAAAAGAATTGTCCGAGCGAACTCATAAGTGTAGTGGATGTGGTTATGAGACTCCGAAGTGACCATGCATCGGCTGAAGTCATTCGGTTGCGGGGTTTAAAACAGTTAGTAGCCAGGGACTGTGGCGAATCGAAAGAGCCTGTTGCAGTCGGTCTGCCGGGGGCTGCTTGTAGTCAGTCTAGGTCAGAGGCGAAACCTTCTTCCCGTAAGGGCGGAAGAAAAACCAGGAATGCCAGTTCGTGAGGATTGGAGAGCTTACACTTACCCGTAAGGGAAGTGTGGGAGGATGTCACGAATGGAACTTAATTTCCCTGTCGAAGTTTCACCTTCTCCGCTCGCTCAGAGACGGAGATTGGGTAGACAAATACCTGATTAATTGGTGAATAGCTCGTGAGCCTAACCCTGATACAGACTTCCAGATACTTCCCCAGTCTGGATTATCTCTAAACCGTTTTGTCGCGGTGTTGCTTAAAGGCAAGCCATTTTGGGTTAGGTGAGCAAGGGGACTAACAACTTTACTCGAAGGATTATCTCTGATGCGAGTACCAGTACAAAACCCAGACAATTCACCAGCGATGCCTACCTTACCTAGTCGTGCTAGACGCTGGGTAAAAGAGGGTAAAGCAACAGAGCATTGGTCAGACTTAGGTATTTACTATGTTCGATTAGTTGCTGAACCATCGGGACGGAAAAAACAGCCCATTGCTGTTGGGATTGATTCTGGCAAGCTGTTTACTGGCGTTGGTGTTCAATCATCCAAATTCACCCTGTGGATGGCTCACCTGCAACTACCATTCAAGACGGTTAAAGAACGAATGTCCCAACGAGCAATGATGCGACGTGGACGTAGAGGACGGCGAATTAATCGCAAGCTACCTTATAGTAAACGCGCTCATCGTCAAACTAGATTTGATAATCGTCGTCAAAATAAACTTCCTCCTAGTATCCGGGCTAACCGCCAACTAGAGTTGAGAGTTGTCAAGGAATTAGCTGCTATTTACCCTGTCACCGATATTGCTTACGAAATTGTTAAAGCCAGAGGGGACAAAGGTTTTAGTCCCGTTATGGTAGGTCAATTGTGGCAACTGGAAAACTTGAAAGTATACGGAAAGGTGCATCAAGTCGAGGGTTGGAAAACTGCAAATATTCGCACGCAATTAAGACTGGTAAAACAAAAACACGCCAAAGGTGATGCGATACCTGCGACCCATGCAGTAGATGGTGTGGCGCTAGCTTGCAGTAGTTTTATCCATTACAGCATCATCAACCAATACACGATGGGATGGAAAGGAGAGGTAGCCGTTACGCCAGCCATTTTTGCGGTAATCCGACGCCCGCCTATATCGCGCCGTCAGCTACACCTCATGATTCCATCCAAGGGTGGAGTGAGAAGAAAGTATGGCGGTACTGTTACCCGACATGGCTTTAGGAAAGGCGATTTAGCGATCGCAACCCAAGGCAAAAAGACTTGTTGCGGCTGGGTTAGCGGCGACACGGAAAAACAAGTTTCTGTCTCTGACTCTAACTGGAAACGGTTAGGCCAGTTCAGTAAAAACAAGGTTCAGTTGATCCGACGCTCAACTGGATTAATTGTGACTGCTCTTATTACCGCCGCGTCGTGTTCCGACCTGGTCGCGCATACACACGGTTTCCACACTTTCCGAGGATTTTTAGATGACTGAGACAGTACCGCAAATCGATCTTCCTCCTAGTTTTCCAGACCATACCCAACTCCCAGAGTCGGATGGCAGGTTTGTGAAAAATTTTCAGGAACATCCCCAAAGCATTATTTTGACCGACTCAATTGGCCCTGTTTTGCAGCGACTGCGACCAGATGGACAATATTGTATCGGACAAGACAGCGGCATTTACTGGCGAGAAACCGACCCACCAGAGAAAGGTGCTGAAGCTCCAGATTGGTTTTGCGTCCTGGGCGTACCTCCCGACCTCGATGGTGTCGTTCGTCGTTCCTACGTGCTGTGGCGAGAGTTTATTACCCCAACTATTGCGCTAGAATTTGCTTCTGGTGATAGCAGTGAAGAAAAAGATACAACACCATTACGTATTTTTACTAGCGGATAGGTGCAAAAACCCGGAAAATTTTGGGTGTATGAAACGATTATGCGAATTCCTTTTTACGGCATATTCCAAGTCAACAACGGCAGTTTGGAAATGTACCACCTAATCGAAGCAAATTATCAAAAAATGACTCCAAACGAACGTGGTCACTATCCGATTACGCCCTTGGAGGTAGAATTAGGAGTTTGGCAGGGAACTTATCAAAACCAGACGCGACTTTGGTTACGCTGGTGGGATATGCAAGGCAATTTACTCTTAATTGGTGATGAACGCGCCGCCGCCGCCGAACAAAAAGCGATCGCCGCCGAACAAAAAGCGATCGCCGCCGAAGAGAAAGCAGCACAAGAGCGTCAGTTGCGGGAAGAATTATTAGCTCAATTGAGATCGAGGGGCATCGATCCTGATACGCTGTAATGGCTAATGGCTAATGGCTAATGGAACGAAAAATGCTCGATTAGCAATTAGCAATTAGCAATTAGCAATTAGCAATTAACCATTAGCCACTTTCTTGCGACTGCAATACCTCACCAAAAGAGTAAACAATACTATACCTACAAGATACTTTAAAGGTTCTGGAACTAAGGGATTGGGCGAGAAAAAGCCTTCAATCGTCCCCGCAATCATCAGCATCGGTACGATGGCAAATACCAGTTGAACTGCCAGAGAACCGTAAACTAGCAGCGCATCGACGCGGCGATATTGACCGGGAAATAAAATCGCTCTGGCAATTAAAAAACCCGCACCTCCTGCAAAAAATATCGCGGGTAATTCCAAAGAACCGTGAGGAAATACAAATGCCCAAAACGGATAGGCGAGATTATTTTGACCGACGAGGGTAGCAACTGCACCAATTAAAAGTCCGTTGAATACAAGCAAAAATGCCGTGTATACTCCGGCGGTAATTCCACCGGCAACTGCCCCAAATGATACTCTCAGGTTATTAATAGTAATATCGCTGGATGCTAAAGGTTCAATTCCGACAATTCGTCCCATCCACAACTTACCCTCATCGCGCACCATTCGGCTCAAATGTTCCGGTACGATTAGGGATAGGAACGCGGGATCTTGCCACGCATACCACCAAGCGACAAGGCATCCTAGCAGGAATAAAACCGTTGCAGCGGCAATATATCCCCAGGTTTGCTGCACGACTGCGGGTAGTCCCCAGCGGTAAAACTCAACTACGCCTTGCCATTCTTGGCGTCGGGAACCTTGGTAAATTTGGTTATAGCCGCGAGATGTGAGGATTTGCAGGTCTTGCACTAAGGTGTTGCCGACTTGCTGGGTGCGCGCGCGAGCTAAGTCTGCCGAAACGGAACGGTATAAGCTAGCTAGTTCTTTGATTTCATTTGCTTGTAAAGATTTAAGTCCTTTTTTTTCAACTTGCTTTAAAAGTGCATCCAGACGCTTCCAATCGGGTTCCCGCCGTGCAATCCAACGTTGAATATTCATAAAATTTTCTGCCGACTATGTCCAGAGTAACTTAAGATCGCCTCAAACCGAATGTTGTTGCAGGAGTACAAGCAATGTCTCAAAGTCCTCTCCGCCCTATGAGTGTCGGGAACGTCGTCAGTGCTGGACTGGTGCTGTACCGCTCGAATTTCAAAAGTTATTTTGTCCAATCTATATTTGCTCATCTGTGGATTTTGCTACCTATTTATGGGTGGGCAAAGTATTCGGCAATTTCTGGGTTAATTTCGCGCTTGGCTTTTAAAGAATTGATTAGCAAACCTGAAAGCGTTAGTCATGCAAGGGAAACGATAAATCCGCGCATGTGGTCGTTTCTAGGTGTTGGTTTTGGCATCGCGCTTCGACTGTTTGGGCTTTACATAGCAATTTATGTAGCAATATTCCTGGCTTTCTTGATTCCCGTTCTCATTTTGGGACAACAAACAGGCGCTATCCTTGGTGCGATCGCGGCTATAGTCTTATTCATAGTTGGGATAGTTATGATTATTCGTTTTTACTCTCGCTGGTCAATCGCTGAAGTACCCCTAGCCGTGGAAGAGAATATTAGAGGAGGAGGTCAAAGTATTGATAGAAGTTGGGAGTTGACTGAAGGGGCAGTAGGAAGAATACAATACATTGTTGTTGTGGCATTCTTGGTAACGTTGCCGATTCAGATGGTAACTGGATATATCCCATCTATTTTCCAGTTGCGTTTTGAGCAGAATACCCCAGAATATTGGATTGTTTATTTTATTAATTTGGCTTTTAGTTTATTGGGTGGGACAGTTGTGATGCCTTTTTGGCAAGCGATTAAAGCTGTTATGTATTACGACCTTCGCAGCCGTCGCGAAGGGCTGGATTTGCAGATGCGCGATCGCTAAATCTATTCAGTTACCCATCAAAACACAAATTATCGAATTTTATGCGCTTTTTTAATCGAGTTACACTCCAAACACCAGAAAGTGTAGAACTAGAATTTACTCTGGCGGGAATAGGTAATCGCGCCTTAGCACTGCTGCTCGATTATATTGCTTTGGGTTTAAGCATCCTTTTGTTTTGGATTGCTTGGGGAATTTTCACTGTTGGGATCGCGGATGCGTTTCCCAATCAACCAAAAATATTACTTTGGTTATTTGCGATCGCTATCTTAATTAACTTTTTTATCTATGTTGGTTACTTTGTCTTTTTTGAGGTAATGTGGCAGGGACAAACCCCCGGAAAACGCTGGGCTAAAATTCGCGTGATTCGCGACGATGGACGGCGAATTGGTATTCAACAAGCGACGTTGCGAGCATTACTGCGTCCAGTGGATGACCTACTATTTATAGGCGCATTTTTAATTTTCTTAAATCGTCGGGAAAAGCGACTGGGAGATTTAGTCGCGGGAACGATTGTAGTGCAAGAAGAATTTCAAGTCGCCCCTGCCAATTTTCCCATTTCCGAATCTGCCCAACAACTCGCTCAAAAATTGCCAGAAATGACTAATTTATCCCAGCTATTACCCGATGACTTTGCGACTATTCGCGAGTATTTACGGCGTCGCAATGCCATGTTACCCACAGCTAAATCCGAATTGAGTTTAGAACTAACTCGCCAAGTTAGAAGTATTATTGACTCGCCACCTCTACCATCGGGCGTAACGCCGGATGTGTTTCTAGAAGCGGTGTATCTTGCCTACCAGCAGCGATCTTTAAACTAATGTCAAAATAGCAGCAACTTAACAGTCCACCATAAAAGGTTGGGGACGAGGAGTATAGAGATGGCATATAGGGATTTCAAGAGCCTCAATTTAGCATTGGCATCCTTTAAGCTCACCTTGGTTAATACCCCCAATTTATTTGCAGCAATTCCTAGAATTGAACCCACAAATTTATTATCAGAATTCCTCAATCGCTATCAGTTGCTGGCCACCAACATTGGCACTGAAAAAGCAAAATCAGAGCTAATAATTGCCCCAATTTTATTAGACGTTTACTCGCGCTATGGTGGACAGGTTAGCTACTTTTCTGGCAACACATTGACAGTCGATGTCGAACAAGGACTTAACGGCGAATGTGATTTTATCCTATCGGCTTCATCTAACCAAATTGAAATCTCAACCCCAATTGTGACCGTTGTTGAAGCCAAAGACGACAATATTAAAACTGGATTAGGACAGTGTACAGCCCAACTGGTAGGCGCACAGCGCTTTAACAATAGACAGGGAATAACGCTACCTGTATATGGAGCTGTCACAACCGGAACTAACTGGAAATTCCTGCGACTTTCCTCATCCGTTCTAGAAATTGATTTGAGCGACTACTTTGTCTTGCCTCAACTAAACCAAGTACTAGGAATTCTCAACTATCCCTTTCAACAATATTTCTCTTTGCCATCGCGATCGCCAGAACGCTGAGTGCGTTCTGGCGACCAACCTACTAGCCTTTAAAACCGGGAAGTAAACTGGCACTCAGTCGTTTTATCCCATAGGTTGCTACGTCTGAATAACGCTGTTTACCGCAGAGGATTTGAGCCATAATTTGGCTAGCAACAGGTTGTTTGACGCCGACTTTGTAACCAACTTTAGGCATACGGAAGAAAACAGCTGCTAAGCGTTGCGCCCATACCATATCTGCACCCCATTCTTCGTTAATAATTTGGGTGTATTGTTCGAGGGCGTCTAAATCGCCGCCAATGGCGCGGTCGATTGCTTCCGCTGCTTTCACGCCGCTCAAGATAGAAGGACGAACGCCTTCTGCGGTAAACGGATCGACCATGCAGGCGGCTTCCCCAGCTAATACGGCGTTTTGGGTATGGAGTTTTTGATTGCCATTCCACAAGCAAATAGGATGGGTGAAAAGCTTGCTGGTGGCGCCGTTTAAGCCAAACTGGGTGGCGTAGTTAGTCAAAACGCCGTTAGAGTCTTGCAGTTCCCCGCCTTGGAACGTTCCGGCGCCGATAGAATAGCCGTCTGCTTTGGGGAAGTTCCAAATATAGCCGTTTTTGAGGATGCCAAACTCGAAGTTGATCTTGGCATCGGTGCCATTGGCTGTGGGGGTTTGTGCTTCTAAACCACCCGCGAGTCGGCTTTTACGGTCTTTGAAACCGAGCCATTTTGCCATTGGGCCTTTTGCTCCATCGGCGGCGATCAGGTAGCGACCTTCAACCGGACCGTTGGGGGTGAGTACTTGCCAGACTTCGCTCTTAAACTGAATCCCGCTAACTTCCGTATTTTCTCGCAGTTCGGCTCCTTGTTTCTGTGCCTGCTCGATCAAAAAATGGTCAAATACATCCCGCCGTACCATCCAAATCGGTTCCAGCTTGCTCAGCTGTATATCTACGGGATCTTCCATATTCCAGGTGTAGCGAATTGCATTCACCTTCAGGGAAATTGCTGGGTTAAAGTCAAAATCAAACCACTCGGCGATTGCGGGCGATACCCCACCCCCACATGGTTTGTACCGTGGCAGGCTTTCTTTTTCCACCACTAAAACCGAGCGCCCTCGCTTTGCTAAATGATACGCTGCGGCTCCACCTGCAGCGCCAGCACCGACAATAATGCAGTCAAACATATCGCTGAAATTTTGCTCCTGAATAAAAAAGGGGTTTAGATTTTGACAAAAAAGGGTTATGACTTACGCTCATATTCACGGTTTCTCCGCAAAATCCTTGGGAAAGGCAACCAGAGATATGCCTCCGGCACGCACTCGCGTTCGACGGTCGAAACCGGGTTTCTGGCCTCCTTTGAGCGTAAGTCCTGAGGGTGTTACCCTAGCAGCCGATTGCTTTAACAACTCATTGGTAACTCCTTTATACCTCATTTGTCATCTTTATTTCTTTGATATTGGCGTTTCCGTAATTTTCGCTACTCAAATTTTCCCCAGAAATTTACACAAGTAAGTTTACCCAGCATACAATTCATTAGTTACACGGTATGCAAATTTTTTGTGTAGGTAATAGGATTATTGATGAAGTTTTGGTTAACTTACGACCGGAACGATTTATTTTTTTACCCATGCGAGCCTTGCCTTATGATTTGGGAAGTTTGCATTCGCTACGCCAACGGCACCGAACGGATCGTTCGCTCTTACCAAAGTCGGGAAATTGCGATCAAGTATGTAGATGCGATCTATCAAATCCTGGGTTATCCACTCCACTGTGCTTACATTGTTCGCCCAAAACATTTTGTCCAGCCAGCGAGTGCCTTTTAGGGTTGTCCGCGAGAACGGCGAAGACAGCGCCTACTACGAACTGGAACGGAACGGCGAAGACAGCGCCTACTACGAACGGCAATCCCTTTGAGGCTAATCGCTGGTGCATCGGTTACTTTATACCGTGGTGATGTCTTTTTCTTTTTCGGCTAACAGTTCATCAATTTTGGCGATGTACTTGTCGGTCAGTTTTTGAATTTTATCTTGCATGTTCCGCGCTTCATCTTCAGAAACTTCGCTGCTTTTTTCCTGCTTGCGGATGTTGTCTACGGTGTCGCGGCGGATATTGCGAATCGAAACTTTTCCTTCTTCGGCATACTTAGCAGCTACTTTGACTAATTCTTTGCGGCGTTCGCTGGTAAGGGGAGGAATATTCAACCGAATCACCGAACCGTCGTTACTAGGAGTTAAGCCGATATCCGACATGGAAATGGCTTTTTCGATTAAGTTCAAACTGCTGCGGTCGTAGGGTTGAATTGCAATCGTACTCGCATCCGGGGTATTGATGTTGGCTAGAGATTTGAGAGGTGTTGGACTCCCGTAGTATTCTACCATTACCCGGTCGAGGAGTGCGGCATTGGCTCTACCCGTGCGGATAGAATTAAACGAGCGTTGAGTAGACTCAATCGCTTTTTGCATATGACTTTCAGCATCAGCTAACTTCACAAAAACCTCCGACAATTGTTCCCACAGGTTCTCCCATGACTGCGCGATGGATATTGCCGCGAACTCCCAGGTCAAACACCATAATTGGGATGTTGTTCTCTCTACATAGAGCGATCGCAGTCCCATCCATCACTCGCAGATCGTTAACCAAAACGTGACCGTAGGTCAAGCTTTGGTAGCGTTTGGCATCTGGATTCACGTGGGGATCGCTATCGTAAACCCCATCTACTTTTGTGGCTTTAAAAATCACATCGGCGTTAATTTCAGCCGCTCTCAGCGCCGCCGTTGTATCGGTGGTAAAGAAAGGATTTCCCGATCCAGCGCCAAAAATTACCACTCGTCCTTTTTCCAGGTGACGAATGGCGCGACGCCGGATGTATGGTTCTGCGACTTCCTGCATGGCGATCGCGGTTTGCACGCGCGTCGGCACGCCGATTTGTTCCAACCCATCCTGCAACGTCATGGCATTCATTACCGTTGCGATCATGCCGATATAGTCTGCCGTTGCGCGATCCATCCCTGCTGACGCGGCTTTGACGCCGCGAAAGATGTTACCCCCACCAACAACGATAGCGATTTGAACGCCGCTGTTGATCACTTCTGCCACTTCCTGAGCGATTTCTTGAACCACCGCCGGATCGATTCCGTAGCCAAGGTTACCCATTAAGGCTTCACCGCTCAGCTTTAGCAATACCCGCCGGTATGCTATCCCCATCTAGACCTCCGCCAGAATATTCCCACCACAATAATTATTGTTTATCAAGTCAAACAATCTCCAACCTAAGATAGCAGTACAGGGGGCAGATGTGCAACTTTTAAGCTAATCAAAACGCCCAAACGTGATTAACTATAGCATCCGTCAATTCTGACAAATCAGAAAGCACGATATAATCATGGGTTACGGTAAAGGCAGTTGCCTGCTTTGCACGCAATAAAATATTACGTGCGCCCTTGACATCACGGGGGATACGAATCCCACAATCTGGGCATTTGAACACTTTTACGCCACCAAGCTTGTGGTGAATGTAGCCACAGTTTCCGCCTTTTTTTTACCTCTATGATTCGTTGCACAGAACAACAATCACGCCTTTTATTGCTTTATTTTTGGCTCAAAGTTTTATTAAAAATATCAACAGTTTAGTCGCGTAATTGTTGTTAATTATGCGGGGTTTTTCCGAATTATTTTGGCTCGCCATCTGACTTTATTCAAAAGTAGGAAGAAAAATCCATGTAGTATTTTACCAAAAAATTAGTGTTTTTGTTGTGCAAATATTTGCTCATATTTTGGATTCTTTCTCTGATTCGACCAGCAGCAATCGTGATCTTTCTCCCCTGTCGGCAAGAAACCTTGGTAGAACGGCTAATTAGTTTGTCAAGGTGTCTACACTGCTTTTGAATGCGTCCGATGTCTCCCTTGGCAATACCACGTTGCATTTTTGTAATTAACTCAAGTTGCTAGTGATCTCTCTGGGAGCGGCTAATGGCTAATGGCTAATGGCGAGATTGGTAAAAATCCAAGATTAGCAAGCTGGCAATTAGCAAGCTGGCAACGCGCTTGTTTATAACTAGCAACTTGCGTTAATTACCAGGCTTGAACTGTATTGTTTGGCTGGTGGCTGATGCCGATTTAAACTTGGCAATCCCTCCATATTTTTTGCCGCTGCGGAAGGCATCGTCAGCTGCAAAACAAGCTGCTTGCCGTTACAGTACTGAGCCAGCCAGCACTTCTGTGACCTTGTGCAGTTCGGGGCTAGGATATAGCCTGATTTTCTGCACACTGTTGGGTTGAGGTTTTGTCGAGAGCGATTTTGAGTGACGGGTTTTCTTTTTGTAAGTCTTCTTTGATTTGTTTTGAGTATTTTTATTGATAGGCATAACCGTCGCTCCTATGAATAAACGAACAATATTTATAACTAATCCCTGCTACCCGACCTGTAGCCGTTGCGCTCTCGAAACTACCTGTTGCGAGGGCATTGAACCCGACCCACATAAGAGCCAATTTTTTTGCCCTTGGTGACAACAGCTTTAACTATATCGCCTGTTTTAAAACCAAAGTGTTTCTTGGTATTTGAGCGATGTCGAATTGGAAAACCAAAAGCATTTGTTCCCCACAGACGATTGCCATTCCCTGTCGCTTTGATAATCAAAGGGTTTGACACCAAAATTTTTGCATCAGGGGTTGAGGCTCCTACATTTGCAGCATCTAGCCAATGAGTTTTTTGCAAATTTTGACGACAACGGTTGAAACAAACACAAACATGAGTTTTAATCTCCCTTGCGGGGTAATGTGAACAGGGCTAACGCCCCGCTTCGCTAACGACAATGTTCAGAATCGGTACTTTCTTCAACACACTGGCTTAACCCTTGTACACCTGTTTAATGCTGAAGTTCTAGCAGCTCAAACTGGTTCATGCATTCGTAGGTAGGAATTTTAACGCTTGTTCCTACCGTGACAAAGTAAGTCTTAGTCTGGTGATGTGGGCAGGCTGCAATATTCGAGCTATGCCAAGAATGTTTTTTTTACCAGCCCCCGCATTTATGCGTGGGGTTCATGACCTATTGCCACGTCTTCAGGGTCGCCATTTGATTAAAGAGCAACCGACGGGTTCGGTAAAGGATGGGTTGATTGGTTCTCCTTTGAGCAATTGAGCGATCGCATTGCGTAAATAAGCCATCTCCACCAATTCCGGTGCTTGAGGACGATCGTTAATACTGCCGCAGTAACGCAGCACGCCTTTATCGTCTAACAGGAATGCCTGGGGTGTCACCGTCGCACCAAAGCTCTTCGCCACATCCTGAGTTGGATCTCGCAAGTAGGGAAAGTTGAGTTGATACTCGTCCCCGAAGCAAAGCATGTTGTCAAAGCTATCTTCGGGATACAAGCTAGCATCGTTGGCGTTGATGCCGATCAAGGTAAACCCTTCGCTCTCAAAATCCGCCTGAATTTGTTTGAGATGGTCGATACACCCGTTAACGTAAGGGCAGTGATTGCACATGAAAATAACGCCAACCCCTCGGTACTTTTCCAGATAGCGAGCCAGGTGGTGAACTGCTCGATCGATTCCCGGCAGTTCAAAATCGGGAGCGTAGCTGCCAATGGTTGTGCCGGTTTTTTCCATATCAGGGAGATTTTTGATTTGAGATTTGAGATTTGAGATTTGAGATTTTGGATTTAACAATTGAATTTTAATCGGTTATCTGCCGTTTGGTCGGTTTTTCCAGATAGGAGTTTGCACCAGCCTCTGCAAAAATCACCAAGTCATTATCTCGATCCTGACATAATTTTGACCCAGGCTGCACGGGTAGCGGAAAAACCATCACAGCCCACATTCCATAATCTATAAAGAATTGTAACAATAATAGATGGCACGCTGCCATAGGCAATCGCACCATTCATTCCCACTCCGATGATCGATACTGCTTCCACCACCACGACTCATACTTGGACTTGGCAAGGTTTCCCCATCTGCTATCAAACTCAAGGAAACTCTGGTCCCGCAGTCGTTCTAGTCCACGGATTTGGCGCTTCCTGGGGACACTGGCGCAAAAATATCCCCGTCCTAGCACAAAATGCACGAGTTTACGCGATTGACTTAATTGGTTTTGGCGGTTCGGCAAAACCCACCCCTGGAGTCGAGATGAATTACACCTTTGAAACCTGGGGAAAGCAAATAGCCGATTTCTGTAAAGAAGTCGTCGGCGGTGCCGCTTTTTTAGTCGGTAATTCGATTGGCTGTATCGTTGTTATGCAAGCTGCGGTAGATTATCCAGATATTGCCAAACAAGTTGCCTTAATCAACTGTTCCCTGCGGATGCTGCACGAACGCAAGCGCATCCACATGCCTTGGTATCGCAGCTTTGGCGCATCTGTGGTTCAACAGTTGCTAGGGGTGAGATGGATTGCACAGCTATTCTTCAGTCAAATTGCCAACCCTAAAGCGGTACGTAAAATTCTCCTGCAAGCTTACAAGCATCCCGAAGCCGTTACAGATGAATTGGTTGATATGCTAATTTCACCCGCTTTCGATTCGGGTGCGGTGGATGTATTTGCTGCCTTTACCCGCTATTCTTCCGGGCCATTACCGGAAGATTTGTTGCCAATTTTACCCTGTCCTGCCATCATGTTGTGGGGAACAGATGACCCTTGGGAACCCTTTGATTTAGGGCGAGAATTGGCAAATTACCCACAAGTACAAAAGTTTATACCTTTGGAAGGTGTGGGACATTGTCCGCAAGATGAAGCCCCGGAATTAGTCAATCCAATTTTACAAGATTGGATTTTACAGCAATCTGCTTAGTAGGGACAAGGCAGGAGAAAAACTTTGAGGAATGGGACACTTACTTTAGCCTTAGTCCCTACCCCCGTTGATTCGACTGCAAATGGCTACAAGTGTATTTCTCGCCCGTGGCAAACCGCTATCAGGACTTTAGTCCTGACTACGAACAGCATAAATACTTGTGACCATTGATACTCAATTTTCTTGGGAGTATGGCTGGGCTGTGCTTTTGTTGATTGTGGCAAAAAACAAGGAACAACGAATGGCGAACTATTGTCATAAAATATGATGATGAATCAAAGAAATTTAAAGTGATGCATGAAGAATCAGCAGACAGGATGGCGCCGAGTACTTTTTGGGACACGCACAAGTATTCTAGGCTGGTGAATCTTGCTGATTGCTTTTTCTGACGTAATATCTATTCTGGCAATTCGTCAAACTCTATTTGCCCGCTTAGAAAGGCGAATTGAAAAGTCGCTGATTCAAGAAGTAGAAGAGTTCCGCCAACTGGTTAGGGAGGGGAAAAACCCCAAGACGGGAGAACCTTTTGGGAGTGATGTGGATGGAATTTTCAAGCTATTTATGGCGCGAAATATTCCCGAGGATGATGAGTTTTTGCTCGCTATTTTAGACGGAAAACTGGAGAGAGCTAGCCCCAGAGCGGTGCCACCACCTTTAAGCGGGGATTCAAACATTATCAAGCAATGGGCGCAAGTAACCCAGCCAAGTCGGGGAGAAGTTTTAACGCCTGAAGCTACGATCCTTTATGCAGCAGAACCCGTGCTCGTTGAAGGCGAAGTTCGAGGGGTGTTTGTGGTCGTCCATTGGCTTTCGGGTGAACGTGAGGAAGTAGATGAAGCTGTTTTTGTTGTGATTCAGGTGGGAATTTTTGTCTTAGCTGTAGCCTCAACTTTAGCTTGGATTACGGCTGGACGGGTGCTGGCTCCCCTAAGCGAACTTACAGAAACGGCTCGCGAAATTAGCGAATCTGACTTGACTCGACGAATTCCCGTGCAGGGTTACGATGAAATTGCCGAATTATCTGCTACCTTTAACGAAATGTTGGAGCGCTTGGAAACTGCTTTTGCAAATCAGCGAAACTTTATCGATGATGTGGGACACGAATTGCGAACGCCGATTACAATTATTCGAGGTTATTTGGAATTGTTGGGAAGCGAAATTCCCAAGCAAAGGGAAACGATCGAGTTGGTGACGGATGAGTTGGATCGAATGAATCGTTTTGTCAATGACCTTTTGCTGCTAGCTAAAGCAGAACAACCGGATTTTTTAATGCTAGAACTGGTGGATATTGGTTTGCTGACTGAGGAAATTTTTGCTAAGGCAAAAGCTTTAGGCGATCGCAACTGGCGTTTGGAAGGTAAGGGAAAAGGACGCATTGTCGCGGATCGTCAGCGGATAACTCAGGCGATAGTGAACTTGGCGCAGAATGCAACTCAGCACACAAAAGAAGGAGATGAAATTGCTTTGGGTTCGACGCTAATTCAGGGTAAAGTTCATCTTTGGGTAAGGGATACGGGTGCGGGAATTTCCCTTGCCGACCAAAAGCGGATTTTTGAACGGTTTGCTCGTGCTTCTGCGAGTCGCCGTCGTCCGGAGGGGATGGGTTTAGGATTAGCTATTGTCCGCGCGATCGCAGAAGCTCACGGCGGTTCAATCGAACTGGTTAGCAAACCGGGTGCAGGCTCTACTTTCACCCTGATTTTACCACCGGAACCCCCCCAGGAGGTATTTTTAAATGAACCGCATTCTAATTGCTGAAGACGAAGAGCGAATTGCCAAATTTCTGGAAAAAGGTCTACAAGCAAATGGCTTCACCACCACCCAGGTTACCAACGGTAATGAAGCCGCTTCTATAGCTTGTAGCGAAAATTTCGACCTGCTGATTTTGGATATAAATCTGCCTGGTAAAGATGGATGGAAGATACTCGAAGAAGTACGGGGTCGGGGAGAGAAAATTCCAATTATTATTCTCACAGCTAGGGGCGATGTTAGCGATCGCGTGGCTGGATTAGAAAGTGGTGCCGATGATTACATGACCAAGCCGTTTAGCTTGGAAGAATTAGTGGCACGGGTACGCTTGCGGTTGCGCGATGCTAGCTCACCAAAAGCAAACGAAGAGATGGTTTTACGGGTAGAAGATGTTACATTAGACTTACGCAAGCGCGGGGTGAAGCAAGGAGATCGCACTCTCGATCTTTCTGTGCGGGAATTCGCTTTAATGGAAATGTTTCTGCGTCATCCGGGGCAAGTTTTGAGTCGCGATCGCTTGTTAGAACATGTCTGGGGTTACGACTACGACCCCGGTTCCAATATCGTAGATGTTTATGTGGGATATCTGCGTAAAAAGCTCAAAGGCGACTATATCGAGACAGTCAGAGGGATCGGTTATAAACTCCGGAGTAATCGGTAATCGGTAATGGCGTTCCCTTTTCAGACGTGGGAACGAGGGTAATCGGTCATGGGTAATTGGTCATGGGTAATGAAAACCAATTTTACCAATGACCAATTACCAATTGTGAGAATTTTCTCATTTATGATTCATGAAAAAATTATAAAATTTTAATATAATTTGGCTGCAAGTAGTAGAGCAAAAACAGTGGTTGAGGGTGAATTGAACAGGTTGTTAAACTTAGGTCAAAGTCTTATATTGGGGAGCTATTTAAGCTTAATTTACATCGAAAATTCCTTCGCGATCCACCTGCCATTTGCTCAGACAACACAACCGCAAACTCCCATTTTTCCAACCAACCCCAATCAACAAAATAAACCCAGAGAACGCATTACTCCAGTGTGGCAATTAACCGATGTTCAGCCCACAGATTGGGCTTATCAAGCACTCCGATCTTTAGTAGAAACCTACGGAGTAATTGAAGGTTATCCAGACGGAACATGGCGGGGAAACCGTCCGATCAGCCGCTATGAATTTGCGGCAGCACTTTACGCGGCGATGGAGTATCTGCGTCCAGTAACAAAAGAAGAGATAGAAGCAATCAACCGATTGCAGGCAGAATTTGCCACAGAGTTAGCAGAAATTAAAGGAAAATTTGAGAGAATCGAAAATCGCCAGGGGACGGCAGAGCCATTTTCTTTAAGTACTAAACTGACTGGGCAAGTGCTGTTTGCAGTCAGCAGTGTGGGGGATACTGAAAGAGCAGATGGGAGTGGGGAACGCACGGACAATAACCTCACATTTGGTCAGCGAACCAGGCTGACTTTTGATACCAGTTTTACTGGCAAAGATCGTTTGAGAACTCGCATCCAAGCTAGTAATATTTCCAGATTAGATAGAGCGACGGAAACAAGTATGGCTCGCTTATCCTTTCAAGGGGATAGCGGCAATCAATTTGAAATAAATCGCTTGAACTATCGCTTTCCCCTGGGGAAAAAAGCAACAATTTTACTTGAAGCAGTAGGGGGTGGATTGAACGATATAGCCGATACTCTCAATCCTCTTTTTGGTTCCTCTTCTGAGGGGGCAATTTCTCGGTTCGCAACGAGAAATCCCATCTATAGACAAGGCGGCGGTAGCGGCGTAGGCGTGACTTATGAATTTAACGATGTTGTTAGTTTGAGTTTGGGATATTTAGCAGAAGAAGCGAACGATCCGGGAATTGGAATTGGCGGGGGTGCTTATGGTGCGATCGCGCAACTCACCCTCGAACCCAATGACTCGGCGGCGATTGGTTTAACCTACGTGCGGTCTTACAATAACATCAATACGGGAACGGGAAGCGATCGCGCCAAGGATCCCTTTGATGACGAAAGTGAAGCGATATCTGCCGACTCTTTAGGAGTGCAATCTAGTATCGAATTCACACCTAATTTAACTTTATCAGGCTGGGTGGGCTTCACCCGCGCCACCGCTACCGATTTACCCGACAATCCTCAAGCAAACATTTTAAACTGGGCGCTGACGCTGGCGGCGAAGGATTTAATTAAAGAAGGCAGTTTAGTTGGTTTAATGATTGGTGTACCGCCAAAGGTCTTGAGTAACGATTTTGCCGTTGATGGTAGCGACTATGAAGACCCCGATACCTCATTGCAACTCGAAGCTTTCTATCGCTATCCAGTCATGGATAATATCGCCGTTACCTTGGGTTTTTTGGTGGTTACCAATCCCGAACACAACCGGGATAACGACACAATTTATCTAGGCACAATTCGGACAACTTTTAGTTTTTGATGCTAATTGCTAATTGCTAATTGCTAATTGCTAATTGCTAATTGCTAATTGCTAATTGCTAATTGCTAATTGCTAATTGCTAATTGCTAATTGGTCAATTGGTTATTAGCAGGCGGGACGCCTACACCACAATACTCTCTTCCCGCTGTGGTTAGTTAAATAACCCAAGTTGGCATTGCTAATAGCTAATTGCTAATTGCTCATGGGAATATTTTGCGGTTATAGTATTAGCCATTAGCCATTAGCCATTAGCCATTAGCCATTAGCCATTAGCCATTAGCCATTAGCCATTAGCCATTAGCCATTAGCCATTAGCCATTAGCCATTAGCCATTAGCCATTAGCCATTAGCCA
>NZ_BLAY01000061.1 GCF_020521235.1 Microseira wollei NIES-4236
AAGCGCGCAGGATGAAGTGAGGTACAGCCTTTTGGCTGGTTTGTCAAGCGCGCAGGATGAAGTGAGGTACAGCCTTTTGGCTGGTTTGTCAAGCGCGCAGGATGAAGTGAGGTACAGCCTTTTGGCTTCGTTTGTCAAGCGCGCAGGATGAAGTGAGGTACAGCCTTTTGGCTTGTTTGTGTAGCGGCAGGATGAAGTGAGGTACAGCCTTTTGGCTTGTTTGTCAAGCGCGCAGGATGAAGTGAGGTACAGCCTTTTGGCTTGTTTGTCAAGCGCGCAGGATGAAGTGAGGTACAGCCTTTTGGCTGGTTTGTGTAGCGGCAGCATTAATGCTGCCGCTACACAAACGAAGGTGTACCATCAACCGCAGCAATCCGCTATAAAGCGATCGCGTAACCTCACTTAACCTAGCGCACGATTTCCCGCAGTGCTTCTGCATCAATCGGTTTGATCAGATAAATCCGCAGTAGATGACCGACAATTCCCAGTTGCAACGGTAACTTGCGTAACGCTTTTACCCACTTAGGCTGAGAACTGCTATCGATATCAGCCATTTGCACGTTGAGATCGCAACAGCGACGCAAGCGACTGAAAAACTGCGGATGTTCCGTGTCGAGAACGGACGGGAAAGCGCGAGCTGCTGTTTCGTTGGTTTTGCGAATCACTTCGGCATCAAACTCGGTTGGATCTAGCCCCAACACGCGATAAAAGCCAGTACGTTCGTGAACCGTTAGGGTATGGGTGGCGAAGACAGTAAGCAGGAAAAAGCGGCTCCATAAACGAGATTGCCAGGTTTTCCAGAGTTTGGGTTGGGATCGCAACAATGCCTTAAAAATATCCCCGTGGCGGTTTTCATCCTGACACCAGCTTTCAAAGTAGCCCAATAGCGGGTAGAACTGATTCTCAGGATGTTTTTCCAAATGACGATAAATGATGATGTAGCGCCAATAGCCAATCTTCTCTGACAGATAGACCGTATAAATCACCCACTCGATCGGGAAAAACGTATAGACCCGATTCTTCGTCAGGTATGCCAAATCCATCGTCGAGCCAAAATCTCCCATCGCTTTGTTGAGGAATCCCGCATGGCGCGCTTCATCCCGCGCCATCAGGTTAAACATTTCCGCCAGCACAGGACTGCGATTTTTCAACTTGCGAGAGAGTTCCTTAAACAGCAGAAAGCCGGAAAACTCCGAAACGCACGATCGCTCCAAGTAATCGATAAATGCCTGTCTCGCTTCTCCCGTAATCTGTTCCCAGGATTGATCGAACGCCTCATCCCGCACAAAGTGGTGGCGGTTGTAATCCGCTCGCATTTCTGCCAGCATCGCCTGCAACTCCATCTCCTGGGCAGACAAATCCAGCTGTGCAGCCGTTTCAAAGTCCGTTGTATAAAACCGGGGAGTGAGGATGTTTTCCTTCAGTGCCTTCGTCTTGGCTGCCGATCCTTCCAGATTGGGCTTTACCGGAGATTTAACCATCGTCTTCCACTGTCGCTAATAACTCAATAGCTTTTAAGTTATACTACTTGCCGCCTCTTGAACAGACGGTTCGTTGAAAAAAGTAATAAACCTCAACATACAGACAATTTTGTCGTAATTAGGCAAAGAAACCGGGTTTTTAGGAAAAACGAAGCAACCGGCTGGCTGCCCTCCCGGCCAGAAACCCGGTTTCTTCGTCGATCTCTGGTTCCCTTTCCCAAGGATTTTTCGTATCACCTTAGTTTCTTTGCGTAAGACGTGTTTTGTTAAGTTATGAAAACTATCGTTCAATAAATCGCCCCATAGCTATAAAGTTAGTTAAGTCAGGGAGACGGCATTGCGATTGATGCAGCGTCGCACTCCATCCACCACTTATAGCGGTTTGCAGCCCATTGTGTAGCGGGTGCATTAATGCACCCGTTACACAAACAAAGCCATCTGGCTGTATCGCGATCGTTTAGGCAAAAAAACTTTGGTGATAGGAAAAATCGTGGGTTTAGAGGCGCTCTATTGACGCATCACCTTTGTTTTTGGCCCCGCGTGGGTAAGTCCTGTGCAATCTGCTGTAAAAGATGGTGGTTTTTACGAGTATTTCGGTGAGGTTTTAGATGAGTCACGATTTAGCCAACCGCCTGCGAGAAGGCACCGCCCATTCTCACACCGCCGCAGAAAACACAGCTTATATGAAGTGTTTCCTCAAAGGAATTGTTGAAAGAGAGCCATTCCGCAAGCTGCTGGCAAATCTGTATTTTGTTTACAGTACGCTGGAAGAAGCACTGCGGCGACACCAGGATCATCCAGCGGTGGGGGCGATTTATTTCCCTGAGCTAAACCGCACGGCAAATCTAGAGAGAGATTTAGCATTTTACTACGGTGACAGCTGGCGCGAGCAAATTACTCCGTTACCCGCAGGTCAGGTTTACGTCAATCGCCTGGAGGAAATCGCCAATAACGACCCCGTTCTACTGATTGCTCACAGCTACACCCGTTACATGGGGGATTTGTCCGGCGGTCAGGCGTTGAAAAACATTGTTCGTTCGGCACTGAATTTGCCCCCCGATCTCGGTACGGGACTGCATGAATTTGAGCAAATTCCAACTGCGGAAGCAAGACGAGAATTCAAGGAAAAGTATCGTCTGGCGCTCAACTCTTTACCGATTGACGAAGCAACCATTCAACGGATTGTAGATGAAGCCAACTATGCGTTTCAACTCAATCGAGATGTGGTTCACGATCTAGAAGATGATGTAAAAGCTGCAATTGGGGAACACGTCTTCGATTTACTCACCCGTCAGGATAAACCCGGTAGCACAGAGCGAGTTCATCCTGGTTCTGCACCCCATTTAGTAGTAACGTAAGTTGCTAGTTATCTGGTTAGGAATGCTAATGGCTGATGGCTAATGGCTGATGGCTGATGGCTGATGGCTGATGGCTGATGGCTGATGGCTGATGGCTGATGGCTGATGGCTAATGGCTAATGGCTAATGGCTAATGGCTAATGGCTAATGGCTAATGGCTAATGGCTGGCTAGTGTTAGGGAAAATGCTGTATTAGCAATTAGCAATTAGCAATTAGCAAGTTTATAACTGGCAACTTGCTAATGGCTAATGGCTAATGATTCAAGTTGCTAGTTATCTCTCGAAGCTCGGCTAATGGCTAATGGCTCATGGCTAATGCCAGTAAAAATCCAAGATTAGCAATTAGCAATTAGCAATTAGCAACGCCCTTTATAACTAGCAACTTGTGTAAAGTAAATTTAGTGGCAAACCAAGAGGGGAATATTAATCCATGAGCTTTTCGCTGCCTGTTCAATTTGACTCAACATTGCTCCGAAAGTACGACCAATCTCTACCGCGCTACACGAGCTATCCACCTGCTACGGAGTTGAAACCGGAGTTTGAATTAGTCGATTTTAGGGCGGCGATCGCAGTCGGTAACTATAAAAAAACGCCACTATCTCTCTACTGTCATATCCCGTTTTGTGAAACGGTTTGTTATTTCTGTGGTTGCAATACCGTCATTACCCAGCGAAAAGAAGTAGCAGAGCCTTATCTGGACTATACAGCGCGTCATATTCGCCAGATGGCTGAGCTAATTGATTGCCATCGTCCGGTGCATCAAATGCACTGGGGAGGAGGGACGCCAAACTATCTTTCTCTGAGTCAAATTGAAAGGTTATGGACGACAATCAATCGGTATTTTCGCTTCGATGCCAACGCTGAAATTTCGATTGAGGTGAATCCCCGATATCTAGATCGAAACTGCATTCTGTTTTTGAAAGATTTGGGATTTAACCGGATTAGTTTTGGCATTCAAGATTTTAACCCCCAAGTGCAGGAAGCGATTAACCGCATTCAACCAGAAGCCATGCTGTTTAATGTCATGGATTGGATACGCGAAGCGGGGTTTGAGAGTGTCAATGTTGACCTGATTTATGGTTTACCCTTTCAAACGCTGGATACATTCCGCAACACTATTTACAAAACCATCAAACTCGCTCCGGATCGCATTGCTGCGTTCAATTTTGCCTATGTACCGTGGATAAAACCCGTACAGCGACGGATTCCCCAAGAAGCGCTTCCCAAAGCTGCGGAAAAACTCGATATTTTGCAAATGACGATCGAAGAACTGAGTCAAAACGGGTATCATTTTATTGGTATGGATCATTTCGCCAAACCAAACGATGAATTAGCGTCCGCTCAACGGGAAGGACAACTCCATCGCAACTTTCAGGGATATACCACCAAACCGGAATCGGATCTGATCGGGTTTGGCATTACCTCGATTAGTATGCTGCATGATGCCTACGTTCAAAATCACAAACGGTTGAAAGACTTTTATCAAGCGATTGATGCAGGAGTTTTACCGATTGAACGAGGGGTGAGTCTCAGCCAAGATGATGTGGTTCGTCGGACAGCTATTATGGAATTAATGTGTCAATTCCAACTCTCAAAAGACGATTTTGAAGACAAGTATCATCTGCATTTCGATCGAGATTTTGATGAGTATTTCGCCCGCGAGCGATTTGAGTTGAAAAAGCTGGAAGCGGATGGACTAATCCGCATGTTCCACAATCGAATTCAGGTAACTCCTGCCGGAAGATTGCTAATCCGCAATATTGCTGCCGTTTTTGATACCTATCTTCTGCACCAAAAAACTGCTGGCAGTTTCTCAAAAGCAATTTAATACAGTAGGGAACATCCAAAACAGTTTGATTTGGCGACAAAACTTAGTGATGTTCCCTACTAATTTTGGTGTATTGAAGAACTTACGTAAGACGAGAAAAGAAACCCGGTTTCGACCGTCGATCTCTCGTTGACAAACCAACGATTTTTCGGAGAAACCGGGTTTCTGAGTAGCGACACGGCAGCCGAAATATTCTGTACAAGTAAACATTTTATACTTGCCGTGTCCCTACAACATTCCCGAGGATTTTTCAGAGAAACCCGGATGGGTGAGCGTCATATCATGTCGGCTTAATTACTTATAATAAAAACTTCCCGGCGTCGGGAGCGTCCCCGTGTCCCCGCGTCAGATGTTAAGTTTTATGACGGTTGCTCATAAGAAAATTGGGGTAATAGTTTATAATTAAAGCCAGTAAAAAGACAAAATTGACCAGGGTTAAGCAGATACAATCGCTATCCCAGAAAAGTTTGGCGCATCTTTTTTTATATAAGAGTTAGAGAAGGAGAGCTTTTAGGGCAGCGATCGCACTAGCTCAATCCGAATATTGAGGCTCGCCTTTGCGACTGGTTCTCCAAAAATATTGGAGTCATGAACCCCACGCATAAATGCGGGGGCTTGTAGAAGTCATTCTTGTGCAAGCTCGAATATATTCTACAAGCCTACATGACCAGACTAAGGTTTGAAACAAAACCTACGTTCAGAAGAAGCGTTAAAGTCCTACCTACGAATGCATGAACCAGTTTGAGCTGCTAGAACTTCAACATTAAACAGGTGTACAAGGGTTAAGCCAGTGTGTTGAAGAAAGTACCGATTCTGAACATTGTCGTTAGCGAAGCGGGGCGTTAGCCCGGTTCACATTACCCCGCAAGGGAGATTAAAACTCATGTTTGTATTTGTTTTAGATAGCTCAAAGAAACCATTGAACCCAACCCATCCGGCCAGAGCCAGAAAATTGCTTAAAACAGGTAAAGCCGCTGTCTTCAAAAGATATCCTTTCACGATTATTTTGCCGGAGGAAGTAGTAGAAACAAACACCCAAGATTTGAGAATTAAAATTGACCCCGGAGCCAAAACGTCAGGTATAGCAATTTTGCGAAACGAAGTAGTCCTGTGGGCAGCAGAGTTGACTCATAGAGGATTTCAGATACGAGATGCTCTAACTTCCAGAAGACAGTTAAGACGTTCTCGTAGAAATCGTAAGACTCGGTATCGTCAACCTCGATTCAATAATCGAAAACGTATGCAGCAATGGCTACCACCTTCGTTAATTAGTCGAGTTGATAACATCCTGACTTGGGTTAAACGGCTATTGCGACTATCTCCAATTACAGCTATTTCGACTGAGTTAGTACGATTTGATACCCAATTGATGCAGAATCCAGAAATCTCTGGGTTTGAGTATCAACAGGGTGAACTTGCTGGATACGAGTTGAGAGAGTATATGCTCGAAAAATGGCATCGTAAGTGCGCTTACTGCGGTGCTACCGATACTCAGTTAGAGATTGAGCATATTATCCCAAAGTCCAAAGGTGGCTCTAATCGGGTATCTAATTTGACGTTGAGTTGTACAAAATGTAATCAAAAGAAAGGAAATAAACCCATTGAACAATTTAAAAAAAATCAACCAGAATTACTCAAGTCAATCAAGAGTCAAGCTAGACGACCACTGGCTGATACAGCAGCAGCTAATGCTACTCGTTGGAAACTGTTCAATTGTCTCAAAGAATTTGGTTTGCCTGTTGAAACGGGAACAGGAGGTAGGACTAAATACAACCGTTGTCGTCAAATTTTACCTAAACATCACTGGCTTGACGCTGCCAATGTAGGGGCATCAACAGAGCGAGAATTTAAAAGTCTTGGTATCAAGCCCTTTGATTATCAAAGCAACTGGACACGGCAATCGTCTGTGCGGCACAAATCGCTATGGATTCCCTATTCGACATAGAGAAAACATCAAAAAACACTTTGGTTTCAAAACTGGCGATATTGTTAAAGCGGTTGTCACTAAAGGTAAAAAACTTGGCTCTTATGTGGGTCGAGTTTTGTGTCGAGCATCAGGTAGTTTCGATATCACAACGGCTACAGGTCGAGTAGCTGGAATTTCTCACAAATATTGTTCATTTATTCACAGGAGCGATGGTTATGCCTATCAATAAGGATTCGCTGCCGCTGGGTTGTCTGTGTAAGGGGGAAACTTTCCTCCCCATGGGTAAACGACAGGGGCTTCCAGTTTCCCCCTTACAAACCCCCGATTATGGTGAAAAAATACTCATTCTGCCAATGCCGATAAGCGGTTGATTGGCGGTTGGCGATCGCAATTCTGGTGGGACGCAACGCCCCAAGCCGTTAAAACCTACTAAAAAGAGGAATAAACCCATGCCCATCACCCCCACTTATCCTGGTGTTTATATAGAAGAAATACCCAGCGGTGTCCGCACGATTACTGGAGTTAGTACATCAGTTACCGCATTCGTCGGATATACCCAGCGGGGTTCCACTGACAAAGGAGTCCAAATTTTCAACTTTGGCGATTATGAGCGGCAGTTTGGCGGTCTTGATCGAGATAGCCCCATAAGCTATGCAGTCCAACAGTTTTTTTTGAATGGAGGTGCAGAAGCTTGGGTGGTACGGGTAGCAAAAGGTGCAGCAAAAGCAGCCATTAACCTGAAGAACAATGTAGATGGTGGGGCAGTGGTGGTGCTGACAGTCACTGCGATTTCAGAAGGAACCTGGGGAAATCTTCTTAGGGTTGAGGTAAATTACGACACTGCCAACCCAGCCAGTCTGTTTAATCTATCAGTAACAGAATTAGTAGACCGGGGCGGAACGCTGGAGCCGGGACGCAGGGAAATCCACCGCAACCTCAGTCTGAACAGCTTTTCACCCAGCTATGGGGTGAACGTTATCAATGCAGGTTCAGAGTTGATTGAAGTCAGCCGTCCCGGTGGTGCTACGGCTGCCATCGCCAATGCCAAAGCAACCAGTACTAGCGGAGTTCTCACCCTAGCCGACTTAGCTCAGTTGAATGATGACCACCGCAGACTTGCCATTAGTTTGGATGGAGATGGCGCTTACGAATTCGATATCTTTGATGCTGGAGGAGGTTTGAGCGGTGCAACCCTGAACGATCGCCTAGACAACCTGGCATCTCGGATTCAAAGCCAAGTCAGAGCTATTAAGCCTGCCGTGCCAGCCTTTTCTGGCTTCACTTGCGTCCGCAATAGCAGTCAAATTGTAGCGACCTCTGGAACCCCAAACGGCGAAGGGGAAAAATCTGCTGTTCGCTTCAGTAACGCTAGTATTCGCAATGCTACGGCTATTCTCAAGTTGGGAGTTAGCAACGGTGGACGCGAAGTAGAAGCAACAGCCCTAATTCGACCCGTTCAAAGCGGAACAACGAGTACCGACCTTTCCGGCTTGGATCTGACCACCCTCGCTCAACCAGCTAGCCTCAACGTGACGCTCCAAGTAGCTGGAGTTGCTGACGATGGCCCCTACACGATCAATCTTTGGAATACCCGACCGACAACATTAGAGGAATTGCGAAGTCGCTTGACAAGCGCTCTAGCCAGTTCCTCTAAAGTAGAGTTGAACCGTGCTAGCGTCAGTTTGGTGGATTCGAGGCTGCGAGTTGTAGCTGGAGGCAGCAATCCCAATGTGCGATTGCACTTTACCAACGCTGGTGGTGACACGACTGCGACAAATATCGGTCTGGTTGGTGGGATAGAAAACGTAGCGCAGTATGCGGTAGGGGTAGGTCTGACTTCCCAAGCTGAGAGTGGCGCTGTCCCCGGCGACGACGGGACTCCACCAGACCCCAATAATTTTAAAGGGAGTCGCGCCAATAAGAAAGGCTTGTATGCTCTAGAAGATGTAGACATTTTCAATATCCTGTGTCTGCCAAACATATCGGATGCCGCCGTACTGAGCGAGGCATTGAGTTACGTAACCGAACGGAGAGCTTTTCTGCTGATAGACTTTCCGCCTGAGGTGGATACTGTTGTCGAAGCCAAACAGTGGCTAGCCACCAATGCCACTCTCCGCAGTAAGAATGCAGCAATCTACTTCCCTCGCATCCAAGCAGCCGATCCGCTGCAAGGGAACCGCATTGGTCCTTTTCCAACCTGTGGGGCGATCGCGGGATTGTATGCCCGAATCGATGCTACGCGAGGGGTATGGAAGGCTCCAGCAGGAACCGAGGCGGTGCTGCGGGGAGTGCAGAAGTTGGATTATACCTTGACCGATCCAGAAAATGGCACGCTCAATCCCCTTGCTATCAACTGCCTGCGGACATTCCCTGCCTATGGCTCGGTTGTTTGGGGTGGACGAACCCTAGAAGGAACCGATGTACTGGCATCGGAGTGGAAGTACATCCCAGTCAGACGATTGGCTCTTTTCATTGAGGAAAGTTTGTACCGGGGTACTAAATGGGTCGTTTTTGAACCCAACGACGAGCCATTGTGGTCGCAAATTCGCCTCAATATCGGGGCATTTATGAATAATCTTTTCCGCCAAGGTGCATTTCAAGGCAAAACACCCCGCGAGGCTTATTTTGTTAAATGCGACAGAGAAACAACCACTCAGAATGACATTAATTTAGGCATTGTCAATATTTTGGTGGGATTTGCACCGCTGAAGCCAGCCGAGTTTGTAATTATCAAGATTCAGCAAATGGCTGGTCAAATTGTGACTTAAAACGATCCCCCCCAACCCCCAATGCCTTGGGGGGGGTAAGACAGAAATAAACAGTTCTCCCAACCTTCTTTAAAAAGAGGAGAGGAAACTAGGAAATGGTATTAGGAGGAATCATGGCTCAATTTAGCGTTAATGCCCAGCGGTTTGACCCATACAAAAATTTCAAATTCCGCGTTAAGTGGGATGGGCGTTATGTGGCGGGGGTGAGCAAAGTCGGCGCACTGAAGCGGACGACGGAAGTGGTAAAACACAGGGAAGGAGGAGATCCGAGTAGTAGTCGCAAATCTCCAGGGCGAACTGAGTACGAAGCAATTACCCTAGAACGCGGCGTGACTCACGATACCGAGTTTGAGCAGTGGGCGAATAAAGTTTGGAACTACGGATCGGGTTTGGGTGCAGAAGTTTCGCTCAAGGATTTTCGCAAAGATATTATCATCGAAGTTTACAACGAAGCCGGTCAGTTAGCGATTGCTTATAGGGTTTTCCGCTGCTGGGTTTCAGAATACCAAGCCATGCCAGATTTGGATGCGAATGCTAATGCTGTCGCCATCCAAAACATCAAGTTGGAAAACGAAGGTTGGGAACGCGATTACGAAGTCACAGAACCAACGGAACTCAGTTTTGTGGAACCTTAAGAGTTAATTGTTAATGGCTGGCTAATGGCTAATGGCTAATGGCTAATGGCTAATGGCTAATGGCTAATGGCTAATGGCTAATGGCTAATGGCTAATGGCTAATGGCTAATTAATTTCCCTCTTCCCAATTAGCAATTAGCAATTAGCAATTAGCAATTCCCAATTAGCAATTAGCAATTAGCCATTAGCAATTAGCAATTAGCAATTCCCAATTAGCCATTAGCAATTAGCAATTCCCAATTACCCATCACTAAAAAAATGCGTTCTCTAAGTGCTAGCGATATCTTGCAAATTTGGGAGTTAGGGTTGTGTCAGCATCCCCTGCAACGGGCTGTGACTATTTTGACTGTCGCTTTTCCGGAAATGAGTGCTGAGGAAGTGGCTTCGCTGACAATTGGGGAGCGAGACGGGTATCTTTTGAGACTCAGGGAATGGACGTTTGGAACGGGGATGAAGGGTTTTGCGGCATGTCCGCAGTGTAGCGATCGCTTAGAGTTCACCTTAGATGTAGCAGATATTCGCGTTGGCGATAATCAACCGATAGAGTCGGAATACAGGCTATCTTACGGGGAAATAGAGTTACAGTTTCGACTTCCTAACAGTCGGGATTTAGCGGCGATCGCTAGTTGTAACAACCCGATTATCGCCCAACAGCGGCTAATTCAACGGTGCGTGTTGCAGGCGAAACAAGATGGGGCGATTTTAGGGACAAACGAGTTATCGGAGGAAGCGATCGCACAACTGGCAAAACAAATGGCAAAGTGCGACCCCCAAGCGGAAATTATGCTGGATTTTACTTGTCCGGGGTGCAACTACCAATGGCAAACTCTGTTTGACATTACCGCATTTTTTTGGAGCGAAATTGCTGCTTTTGCTAAACGCTTGCTGCGGGAAGTTCACACCCTAGCAAAAGCTTATGGTTGGCGCGAAGCGGATATTTTAGCCATGAGTCACCAGCGGCGGCAGTTTTATTTGGAAATGGTGGGATTATGACAAATTTTCTGACTAGATTGGTAGGACGTACCCTCGGCACAATACCCGTGGTACAACCCCGAATTGCCTCGATGTACGATCCGGGAATGGGAATTGGGGAGCAGGGGAGCAGGGGAGCAGGGGAGCAGGGGAGCAGGGGAGAGGGGGAAATTTTCATTTCTAATAAACCTAGTGAAAATATCAACTCTTTGACAGGCGAGACGCCTATCCCACAAGAGTTTTTGGAGAAGTCTAACGATCGATCTCCAATTTCTCATCAGCTGACGATACCGCTTGCACCTGGGGAAATTCAAAGGGAAGTAGATGTAGGGGATGAGTTATTTAATAGTATCGTGGTTGAAAATCGGGGTGAGTTTGCTAAAGCAGCGACGGGGATATCTTTTCAACCGAACTCTACAAGTTTTGATAGTCCCGAAATGCAGAGGAAACCAAAAAATTCGCAGTTTGCAGATGGATTGATTGGCGACAAGGTTGAATCAACGCCTATGATTTCAAATCGCTTATCTGTTCCATCCCTTCGATCTGACGCGGGGATTGTTGCTGCATCTTTTGACAATAACAGAGTAACTGTAATCTCATCTCCAAATCAAGAAGATACTCGACTGCATCGAAACGCAGACTCATTAACTATGGGTGAAACAATTGCGGCAATACCCGAATCGCCTGAATTAAAACAAAAACCGCCCAATCCCAGCAGCGGGAAAGATGAGCAGATGGAGAGATTACCCATCACCGATTACCCATCACCAATTCCCAATTACCAATTCCCAATTCCCCAAACAACTCGAGTCAGTATTGGTCGGATTGAAGTGCGGGCAATTCCGGCGCCACCTGCGCCACCAGCACCGCGCAAATCGATGCCAACACCTAAATTATCGCTGTCAGATTATTTGCGAAAAAGTGGAGGTGGGGGATGAGTAATTTTTTAGCGATCGCAACAGTCACTGCTACTTTTAGTCAAACTATTAGTAGTGCTGTCCAAGCATCTGTTCCCGGTGCTGAGGTAACCACCCAGCGTCCCCACGCACCGGAGAAAGACGAAAAACCGCACGTGAATATTTATCTTTATCAAGTCACTCACAATGCTGCTTGGATTAACGCCGATCTTCCTACTCGTCGCGCCGAAGGAACCCTCGTGCAGCGCCCTCAAATTGCCCTCGATCTCCACTATTTGTTGACGTTTTATGGCGATGAAACCGAGTTTGTCCCCCAGCGTTTAATGGGCAGTACCTTGAGTGCTATACATGCCAAACCAATTCTAACTAGAGAAGCGATCCGCAAGCTGATTGATACTGCCCAATATCCTCATCTTTCTGATGAGTATCTGGAAACCTCTAACTTGGATGAACAGGTGGAATTAATCAAATTTTCGCCAATTTCCATGAATCTGGAAGAGCTATCCAAATTGTGGTCGGTGTTTTTCCAAACACCTTATGCCTTATCGGTTGCCTATCAAGCTTCGGTGGCGCTGATCGAGGCGGAAATTGCGCCCCAGAGAGCGTTGCCGGTGCGCGAGCGCAATATCTACGTCATGCCTTTCCGGCAACCTATTATTGAGCAAGTTATTTCATCTTCTGGCACAAATAAACCGATTTTTATAGACAGCAACTTACTCATTTTGGGCAAGCAATTAAAAGGCGATATTACCACGGTCAAACTAGGAGAAATTGAAGCCACACCACTCCCAGAAAATATCGGCGAAAACCAAATAGAATTAACACTTGTATCTTTGGCTTTAAAAGCTGGCGTTCAAGCTGTACAGGTGGTGCATAAAATCAACTTTGGCACCAGCGCATCCGACCCCCATCGAGGTTTTGAATCCAATGTAGCGGCGTTCGTTTTGCACCCAAAAATTACAGTTTCGATTAGTTCTGTAATCTGCACAATTACAAACGGCATCACCCGATGTTCCGCTGAGGTGACGGTGAATTTTACGCCCAATGTTGGCAAGCGGCAGCGAGTCGTTTTGTTACTAAACGAGTTCCTTTCTGTACCTGCTAATTCGGCAAGAGCTTATAGCTTTAATGCTCCATTAAATAACGGAATTACAGACCCAAATCAAGATGAAACTGCTGCGATTGCGATTCCAATTAAGGGGGTAGCACCGGGAAATTATCTAGTGCGCGTGCAAGTAGACGGCGCAGAGAGCAACCTTGGTGCAAACGCCGCCGGACTTTACAACTCGCCGCAGGTGACAATCTCATGAACAATATTGCACCTCCTAACTGGCAAGAAGCAAACCAGCGTTACCTAACAGCAGCGTTGGCAAAAATTCGGATATATTTACAGCAGTATATCGCTCGTTATCAAGGGAATAATACTGTTGAAATAACTCACATCTTGCACCTTGAGGCAGATCCTCAGCATTTTCGTTCCCAGGTTGAACCTGGGAACGAGATCCGGGAGGTTATAACCGAGATTGCAGCAGAGGAATTAGAAGCGATCGCTTCTACAATGCCCCACCCTCCAGCTTTGGATAGACTATGTGTCGCGTTTAACTTGTCACCATTTGAGCGTCATGTTTTGCTGTTGTGTGCGGGAGTAGAATTGAGTGCATCTTTAGCGAAACTTTGTGCAGAAGCTCAAGGCAATTCCCAGTTTAATTATCCAACATTTAGCTTAGCATTAGCCGTTTTTCCAGAATCTCACTGGAGTGCTTTAGCACCTGTTGCAACCTTACGTCATTGGCGATTAATCGAGGTAGGAAATGGGGAAAGTTTGACTCAGAATCGCCTGGGAATTGACGAACGGATTTTGCATTATTTAACAGGCGTATCCTACATCGACGATCGCTTGCAAGGATTGATAGAACCTGCGATCGCCGGAGAATGGTCAGATGAACTGCCTGCCTCTCACCGCGCGATCGCGCAACAAATTGTTACGATTTGGTCGCGGACAAAAAGAGGATCGGTTTTACCTGCAATCCAACTTTGCGGGGAAGAATTGGTGGGAAAACAAGCGATCGCAATATCCGCTTGTACTGCTTTAGGTATGCAATTGCAAGTTCTCCACGCTGGCGATATTCCCAATAACGTAGCTGAAAGAGAAGCGTTAATGCGTTTGTGGGGAAGGGAAGCAGTGCTGAGTGGCAGCGCCCTACTTTTAGATTGCCAGGAGTTGGAAGGCGTGTCAATGCGCGTTTTGCTGTCGTTTGTGGAACGATCGCCTGGTTTATTATTAATAGCTATTCGCGAACCTTTACCAACTCCTACTCGTCCAGTTATTCGCCTAGATATCAACAAACCGACTTTTCTAGAACAGCAGATATTGTGGAAAAGTGCCTTGGGTTCCTTATCCGAGCAATTAAACGGAAAAATAGCAATTTTAGCAACGCAATTCAACTTAAGTCCCCCAGCAATTAGCGCCGTTAGTATCGAAGTATTGAATCACATCAACCAAGAAACTAACCAATTACCAATTACCAATTACCAATTACCAAATTTATTATGGAATTCTTGTCGAGTGCAGGCGCGATCGCGTTTAGAAACTCTCGCCCAACGCATCGAATCTACCGCTAATTGGGATAACTTAGTATTACCAGAATCCCAACGCCAAATGCTGCGGGATATTGCTGCCAATGTCAGACAAAGATCCAAGGTATACGAAACTTGGGGGTTTGCTAGAGATACGCGGGGATTGGGAATTAGCGCTTTGTTTGTCGGCGCTAGTGGAACTGGTAAAACAATGGCAGCAGAAGTACTCGCAAATGAATTACAATTAGACTTATATCGAATTGACTTAAGTTCGGTTGTTAGCAAATACATTGGCGAAACAGAGAAGAACTTACGGCGCGTATTTGATGCCGCAGAAACAGGCGGGGCAATTCTATTATTTGACGAAGCAGATGCCTTATTTGGCAAGCGGTCTGAAGTAAAAGATAGCCACGATCGCTATGCTAATATCGAGGTAAGTTACCTGCTGCAACGCATGGAAGCTTATCGAGGTTTAGCTATTTTAACTACGAATCTCAAAAGCGCTTTAGATACTGCTTTTTTGCGCCGCATTCGCTTCGTGGTGCAGTTTCCTTTCCCAGATGCAACGCAGCGCAAAGAAATTTGGCGGCGCATCTTTCCAGCCAAAACGCCAATAGAAGGGCTAGATTTTGACAAGTTAGCGCGGCTGAACGTTCCTGGGGGTAATATCCGCAATATTGCTTTAAATGCGGCTTTTTTGGCAGCCGATGCGGGGGAATCGGTGCGGATGTCCCATTTATTACGCGCTGCTAAATGTGAATACGGGAAGTTGGAGAAATCTTTGACAGAGACAGAAATTGGAGGGTGGGTATGAACAACATTGAATTGCATATTGAAGAGTTGGTATTGCATGGGATGGGGGGGAGCGATCGCTACTTAATTGGCGAAGCACTCCAGCAAGAATTAACCAGATTGTTGAGCGAAAAAGGCTTACCGCCTTCACTCGCTCAAGGAGGTGAAATTGCCCGCATAAATGCTGGCGAATTTGAGATGAAATCGGGGGCGAAACCAGAAGCAATTGGAATTCAGATAGCGCATAAAATTTATGGAGGATTAAGGGAATAAAATCTCAATTCGGCAAGATATACTGAAAAATAGCTTCTCCCAAAACTCAACAGTTATGGTACAACAACTATCTGCTCAAACCACATCAGAAATCATCTACCCTGACAGCGACGGAGAACCGATGGCAGAGAACACAGAACAGTTCAAATGGATTGTCCTGATTAAAGAGAACTTAGAAATTTGGTTTGCTGGCGCAGCGGACGTATTTGTCGCTGGAGATTTGCTGTGGTATCCGGTTGAAGGAAATAACAAACTTCGGCAAGCTCCTGATACGATGGTTATCTTCGGACGCCCCAAAGGAAAACGCGGTTCTTACAAGCAATGGGAAGAAGAGAATATACCGCCGCAGGTAGTTTTTGAAATTCTTTCTCCAGGGAATCGCAGCAAAAAAATGTTTGAGAAACTGTTGTTTTATCAACGCTATGGCGTGCAGGAATATTACATTTACGATCCAGACGATAACGAATTAACCGGCTTAGTTCGTTCTGGAGATTGGTTAGAGCCAATTGAAGAGATGAATAATTGGGTGAGTCCGCTGTTAGAAATTCGCTTTGAACTGACAGAAAATAGCCTGGAAATTTATCGTCCAGATGGAAGGCGGTTCCTAACTTCGGTGGAATTGGAACAACGAGCTAACGAGGCGACAGCGAGAGCTGAGGAGGCGACAGCGAGACTCGAACAAGAACAACAGCGCTATCAAGCGTTATTAGAACAACTACGACAGAAAGGCATCGATCCAGAGCAATTGTAAGTCACGGGCGATCGCTTACGGCAGGCTGGCGATCGCTCGATCCAGGTAACTCAGCGAATCGGGAGATTAAGGTTATGAGAGAACGATCGCAAACCCAAACAAAAACAACACCCAAACCATCTTTCACACTTGTTAAATCAGGACTGTTACAGCGCAAATGTGCCTGCAGTAATACCAACCAATTATCCCAAACAAACTGATAATAACTATGACCCAAATTACCCTGGATATACCTGAAGAAGCATTCCCCAATCGCTATCCTTCTCCAGCAGAATTTACCCAGGCAATGAGAATTGCCGCTGCAATCTACTGGTATGCCCGTGGGGAAATTTCCCAAGGCAAAGCTGCTCAACTGGCAGGACTCAATCGCAAAGAGTTTCTGGAAGTCCTTGCCCGCGAACGAGTTGATGTCTTCCTCGTAGACTTCGACGATCTCAACCAGGAGTTGGCTCGTGGTTGAACAGTCATCTGAAGCGGCTGTGTCTCCTGTTATTGACTCTTCGCCTCTGATTTTGCTGACTAAAGCTAACTTGTTGAGCCTTTTGCAGATGTTTTACCCAGAAGTGTTAGTCCCTTCCGCCGTTGCTACAGAAATCCAGCAGTATGGAGAAACAGATGTGACCTTTCAAGCTCTAACTCAGACGGATTGGCTGGTTATAGTCGAAACCCCATCGGTGCCAGAACCCATCGGGGCTTGCAACCTTGACCCTGGCGAAGCAGCGGTACTGGCTTGGGCATATAACCACCCAGGTACTGAGGCAATTCTGGACGATCTCGCTGCTCGTCGCTGTGCCAATAGTCTTAACATTCCGGTTCGAGGAACTCTCGGTTTGGTACTGACTGCCAAGCAACAAGGAAAAATTCCAGCCGCCAGACCTGTCCTGGAACAACTTCGCCAGTCAGGGATGTACCTCTCCGATCGAGTGCTTAATCAAGCTCTGGCGATCGTTGGAGAGTAGAACCTAAATCCAAAATCATTATGACCAGTTTCGGGCATCGACTCAGAAATGCTGGACTAGAGAACTGGCTCAATTTAGAAGAACAACTTTTGCCAACGCTATCGGGAGATTGGGAAAATGAGAACGCGATCGCAAACCCAAACAAAACCCACACCCAAACCATCTTTCACACCCGTTCGGTCTGGACTTTTGCAGCGCAAATGTGCCTGTGGGAATTCGGCTAGTTTGACAGGAAAGTGTACCGAGTGTGAAAACAAACGGCTGACTTTACAGCGTCGTTCTACAGATCGAGCGGAAGCTTCTGAAGTGCCGCCGATAGTGCATGAAGTGTTGCGTGAGCCTGATCAATCTCTAAATGCTTCATCCCTCACTTTAATGAATTCGCGTTTTGGGCATGACTTTAGCCAATTGCAGGTTTATATAGACAAACCTACAGGGAAATCAGTACAGACACTCAGTCTGGGTAGCCCAAAAGGGGGGTTAGGTCATTCAGTAGCTAGCGAGAGGGTGGTTGAGAAGAGGCACTTTCAGAACATGGGGGTTGCCAGAAAAGCTGAAAATCTCCAGCTAACTGCATATCTGAAGATTGAGCGTCCAACCTTGAAACAGAGAGCAGCAGTTCTATCCGATACTGGCGAGGCTGATGTAGAAGCTCTGGAGGATGGTGTCATCAGGAAAGCCCAAGCAGCAGGAGGGGGAGGGGCTGGGGCGGGAGGCGCAGCACCTACATGCACTTATGCAGTTGACTACGCAAATCTCAGCACTGTTGGGTGCGATAGTGGTAAATGCGGTGCCAAAATTTCCTATGACGTTACTGGGGTGAGAGCAACAGGAAGTGGCTGCCCATCCTCACTGGATGGTTTGAGGCTGACTGAAACGGTAACGACAAACAACGGTTGCGGACCGGGCAGCGTCACAACGGGTTCTGGCTGCCCAATTCGGTCGCATCCGCCGATGTTACCAAATTATGGGCAAATCACCGGCTGTACCGATACCTATACTTTGTGCGCTTCCCCAGCCTATTATCCAGCTACTGGATGCACTGAAAGATATACACAGCAATTATTTGTTGGAGGAAACTTAGCTGAGACACGGACAATTACATTCCGCATTACTAAGTCTAGTGGGAGTTGTTCTGGCACAGTTACCCGTACCTGATGGAGGATGATTGTTATGGAGCTAGATAAAAGGGCGAATTCTTCTGAGACAGACCCAAGAGGTACTCTATTAAATTTCATCCGTGAGCTTCGGGATAGTAAGGGTATTCCGATTAACTTTATTGAAGCCGACGAACAGGTGGAAGTTAGCTGGTCAACAATTGACCAGGAAGTAGAAACAGTTCTTAATACAACTGTTAATGGAACTGGCTGCTATCGATGGCGACTGATCTTGGGGCATTATGTGGTCTACCCCAGCGATCGCGTATGGGATACTAAGGTCTGCGGTATCGGGATTACAAACGTGCCACGTCTTGAGGCTGCAACGCAGTACGTGACCGCAGTGCAAACTCAGATCCCTGCACTTAACGATCTTTTAGCACCCCCAATCAAGGGAGAACCCCGTGCGCCAGTCTATATTGAACCTGTTTCGCTGCATCCAGAGTTTTCTATCGTGGAAAATTTAGTGGAGCTACTAGGCACGAATGACCAACTTGCCTTTACTATCGAATACACTTTATCAGAGCGGCGAGTGCTGTACTTCCAGCAGGTTTTAACGAGTAAATAATCACCACTTTCCCCAATTCCCCCGTTTACTGAAAGGCGCAATTAGGGAGAGGAGAGAGGCGATCGCCCAGACGCTACCATGAAACCAACTTTTTGCTCAGGAGGTGTATTTTCTGACAAACCGTCCGGACGATTCAGCCCTTGCAGAACTTTACGAAACAATCGGCAACCTTGTCATCCGATTTCCCCTGCTTCATTGTGAGGAATGTGCCAGCACTCTCAGACAATGGCTCAAACAACGAGGAATTCCCGGCAAACTTTGGCGACTCTCGACTCGGTACGATAATGAAGACTTTATTCTCAGCGATCGCCTCGAACAACAAGGTTGCTTTGAAACCATTACCGAAAATGGCGTTCACTATGGTGTTGAAGTCTTTGGAAAAATCTTCGATAACCTTTCCAAACAAGGACTGTCACCAGAAGATTGGGTCAAAGATTTTACTTCCCCAACGAATGAATTTGAAGTCGAAGTGATTGAAGAGTTTTAAAGATTCGATTCAATGGAGCTAAACCTAATGAGTACATTATTTGACCTACTCGAAAAAATCAAAACCAAACCTGGGTTATATCTGGGAACTACCTCCATCACCAGTCTGCGGATGTTCGTTCTTGGCTATCGTTTTGCGCGCTCAGAATTGAGCATCACCAATACTGAAGCCGAAAGTGACTTCTACAAAAACTTCCAACCGTGGCTGCAAAACCATTTATCTATTCGTACCGTCAACGCCTGGGACAAAATTATTTTGCTGACCTGCATCGACGAGAAAGCTGCTTTTGATTACTTCTTCCAACTGCTGGATGAGTTTCTGCAACGAGACAAAAACCAAGACATCGACCCACTTCTGGTTAAATCCTCAAAAGATACTGAAAAAGTTGCATGAAGACCATCAGTGCGTGTAGTTGCTATCCAGCGGATTGGTGAAAAACCGAATAATACGGTGTTCTTTCGTGGCAGATAGGGGGAATGACAATGTTATGGACTTACCGCATATTTCACGATAAAGATGGTTACTGTATCCGCGTAGTCTATTACGAACGCGACGGGACGCTCATCAGTTATCAGAAAGATCCTGCCATGCCTACAGGCGCGACGGCTCAAGAATTACTGCAAGATATCGAAGCTTTTAAACAGGCGTTTGAGTTGCCTATCCTCACGATGGAGGAACTCGATACCAAAATCGCTTCCTATCCTCCGAAGCCCAAAAAAGATCGGAGTCAAAACAAAACTCTCGACCAAGTAATGACCGAACTGGACAATGAATTTGAAGTCGAAACGAGCGAGCGCCACTAACTTAGATTGAGAAACAAACCCCAAAATTATCATGACTTCTTTCCCCAATTCCCCCCGTTTACTTAAAGGCGCAATTATCGGAGTTGACCTCTTCAATCCGGTGGCAAGCGTCATCATTTTTCAATACAATCCCGACACGCTCACCCGCACGATTAATGCCCAAACAACGGGCAGCGATAATGCCAGCCAAGGTGAAGCATTGCGATTTAAAGGGCCACCCAGAGAATCGATTAGACTTGATGTGGAAATCGACGCGGCGGATCAGTTAGAACAAGAAAAATTTCCGGCTACTTCGATGGGAATTTACCCGACATTGGCGGCGTTGGAAATGTTGCTGTATCCCAAATCTGCGGTAGCGATCGCTAACGAAGTCCTAGCAAGATTTGGCATCATCGAAGTCATCCAACCCGAAGCGCCGCTGACCCTATTTATCTGGGGATCTAGGCGAGTTTTACCCGTGCGCTTAACTCAATTTACTATTACTGAAGAAGCTTTTGACCCTAACTTAAATCCAATTCGTGCCAAAGTTAGTTTAGATTTGAACGTCCTCAATTACCAAGATTTAGGATTGCTGAGCGTTGGTGGTTCGTTGTTTATGGTGCATCAAGTTGCTAAAGAAGTCATGGCAACAATCAACGGCGTCGGTAACTTGCCATCTGCATCAGCATCTTTCTCAGTTAGTGCCAATCTTAGTATTGGAGGTTAAAAAATGTTGAGCCGCCCACCCGCCAGGGAATTAATTCCCTGGCTAATAGCTAAAGTCCACTTAAGTGGACTAAAAAACTTTTACCAAGCCTTTCAGTCGGTTTTAACCGACTTGAGCTATTAGCCCGGAGTTTAAACTCCGGGCGGGCTTGGTTTGTATAGCCGAGATTTCTAACTGCCAGGTCTTTTTCCACCAGTGAGAGGATCGCACTATGTTTGCTCCAAATAGCCGCTATCACAACATTCCCACCGCCACTATGACGGTAACCGATAGCAACGGAATGCCTCGCGAAATCCGCTACCTGCGACGCAGATTTATCCCTTCATCTGAGGGGATGACAACCCTGGTAGAACATACGGTAAAACAAAGCGATCGCTTAGACAACATCACCGCCCGCTACTTAGGCGATCCCACCCAATTTTGGCAAGTCTGCGACAGCAATAATGCTATAAATCCCAACGAACTCACCGACGAAATTGGGCGCGTCATCAAAATTTCTTTTCCCCATTTGTAGAGAATGGTAACGGGAGATTGGCGCTTGTGAATTGGGAAATCAAATCCCTATTCAATTCCAATTAGCCATTAGCCATTAGCCATTAGCCAATCCAAAATCGCTATGCTAACCAACCAACTCGGAATTCGTTTAATTTTATTAATTGGCAAAACTATTCCCTTGCCAGCATCTTATGATGTAACTAGCGCCTTAACCAGAGTTGAAGTTACCAACGATGCAGAACAAGGCGATGGCTTCCAAATTATGTTTACGCTGAGTAAGGATAACGTCGTCAATTATGGCTTGCTACAAAGCGGCGTGGTAGAAACCTTTACCCGCGTAATTATTGGCGTGCTGTTGGGTACAACACCAGAAGTATTAATTGATGGCGTTATTACCCATCACCAAATAGCACCGAGTAACGAACCGGGGATGACTACCCTCACCGTTACCGGCAAAGATGTTAGCCAAATGCTCGATTTGAAAGAGAAAAATGCTGAGTATAAAAATCAACCAGATTTTCTGATTGTGACTCGGATAATAGCCGATTATGCCCAGTATGGATTAGTGCCAAAAGCAACACCAACCACCGATGTACCAATCGAATTGCAGCGGGTTCCTCGCCAGCAAGAAACAGATTTGCAGTTTATTAAAAGATTGGCGAGGCGGAATGGTTTTGTCTTCTACATTGAACCAATAACTTTTCAAGCGAACCTCGCTTATTGGGGGCCAGAAATTCGCGGTGGAATTCCTCAACCTGCTTTAACAATGAATATGGGGGCGTCTAATAATGTCAAATCTTTGCATTTTTCCCAAGATGCGATCGCACCAGTGGGAACGTCAGGTTCTTTTGTCGAACCGATTACTAAAATTAGCATTCCGATTCCCTCCCTACCATCGCTACGTTTACCGCCTTTAGTATTATCACCAACGCCAGCGAAACGGACTGTGCTGTTAAGGAATACGGCGAATCAAAACCCAGCACAAGCAGCAACGGAAGCTGTTGCTACTGTAACGCGATCGCCCGACTCAGTAACAGGAGAAGGCGAACTCGATACCATACGTTACGGTCACATTTTAAGGGCGCGAAAATTAGTCGGAGTGCGCGGTGTAGGTCTTTCCTACAACGGCAACTACTACGTCCGTAGCGTCACCCACACCATTTCGCGCGGCGAATACACCCAAAAATTCACAATCAGCAGAGAAGGAACAAGGTCGTTGCTACCAGTAGTAAGACCATGAACCATTAGCAATTAGCAATTAGCAATTAGCAATTCCCAATTACCCATGACCAACCATCAATTTTTCGGCAAATATCGCGGCATTGTTACCGACATTCAAGACCCATTATTTATAGGAAGAATACGGGCAAGAGTACCTGACGTAATGGGCGACTTAGAAAGTGGTTGGGCAATGCCTTGCGCCCCTTTTGGTGGCAGCGGCATGGGTTTTTTCGCCTTACCAAAAGTAGGGGCGGGTGTGTGGATTGAATTTGAACATGGCGACCCAGATTACCCGATTTGGTCGGGTTGTTGGTGGGGGTCCGCTGCTGAAATACCTCCGATTTTGCTCGCACCTCCCTACAAAAAATTAATGCTCAAAACTGAAGGAGGTCATACGATTGTGGTGGACGATACGCCGGGAATTGGAGGCATCACCCTGGAAACTGCAACAGGGCAAAAGATTGTGATGAATGCTACGGGGATTGAAATTGATAATGGTTTGGGTGGCAGCATCAAGTTAACTGGTCCACAAGTATCGATCAACAATGGGGCATTGGAGGTGATATAAATGCCGGGATTTTTATTACATCAAGGGGCGACGGTGCTGTGTTCTCACGCCGGACAAGCGCAACCCGTTGTACCTAATCCCAGAGTAAAAGTTAGCGGACAACCGATTGTGACGCAAGCTGGAATTTATACCGTAGCTGGGTGTAGTTTACCACCGCCACCAGCTGCGAATGGCCCTTGCATCACCGCCCAGTGGATTACCGCTGCAACGCGAATTCGTGCTAGTGGAGTGCCAGTTTTATTGCAAGATTCTCAAGCAATTTGCGCCCCCACTGGTACGCCTTTAAACATTGTTGTCACGCAAGTTCGCGTCAGGGGAATGTAGGTAATTTTAGATTTTAGATTGAAATTAAATCTGCAATTACCAATTAACAATTAGCAATTAGCAATTAGCCATGAATATAGATTACCCATTCCACTTTGATACTCGCGGGCGCACTGCCCAAACCAGTGAAGACGAACATATCCGCGATTTGATCGAACAAGTGTTATTTACTTCTCCCGGTGAGAGAGTGAATAGACCGACTTTTGGTAGCGGTATTTTGCAGTTAATTTTTGCTCCAAATAGCGATGCCTTAGCGGCAGCAACTCAACTGACAGTGCAAGGATCGTTACAACAATGGTTGGGGGATTTAATTCAAGTTGAGGCGGTGGACGTGCAGAGTGAATATTCAACTTTGCGCGTGTTGGTGCAATATACTGTCCGCAAGTCGCAACAACGACAAGTCGCCCAGTTTACGCGAGGAGTTTAGGAATTTCAGATTTTAGATTTTAGATTTCAGATTACCAAAAGGAGAAGAAAAAATTCCAATTAGCAATTAGCAATTAGCAATTAGCAATTAGCAATTAGCAATTACCAATTACCAATTACCAATATGCTGTACTTTTGTTGCGATGAATATCGGCGGGCTGCGGTGAAGGCGCACGGTAGCCTGAACGGGATTGATTTTTTGGAAGTAGATCCCGATCAAAAAAGTTTGTACGTTCACTTTATTAAAGATTTAGATAGTAAGGCGCTGATTCAAGAAAATATCCGCATCGAGGGTGGAGAACGCATCCCCAACATATCCATCGATAACATAACGATTGGTACGAAAATTCTCACGGTGCGGGTGAAGGAACCTGGGGATTTTTCTACTTATACGCTGAGGTTAGTAAAAGATGAAAAAGAACCGAAACGGATCGACAAGTTCGATCCATTGTTGAGGGCTGTTGATTTTTCGTTTAAAGTTAATTGTCCGAGCGATTTTGATTGTCGTCCAGAACGGATTTGTCCGCCGTCACCTGCAAAAGAACCAGAAATTGATTATTTAGCGAAGGATTATGATAGTTTTCGTCAATTAATGCTCGATCGCATGGCAGTTTTAATGCCGCAGTGGAGAGAACGAAATGCGGCAGATTTGGGCATTGCTTTGGTGGAAATTTTGGCGTATGTCGGCGATTATTTAAGCTATCAACAGGATGCGATCGCAACCGAATCCTATCTTGGCACAGCGCGCCGTCGCATCTCGGTACGTCGCCACGCAAGATTAGTCGATTATTTCATGCACAATGGCTGCAATGCAAGAGTTTGGGTGCAAGTGCGAGTCAAGGATGATGTCGCCGATAACGAGGAGGTGGTGCTTAAAAAAGGCACTCAACTATTAACAACTGTTCCTGGAATTGAAAAACGCATTCCCAGTTCTTCCTCATCAGCTTACAATCAAGCCCTAAACGCACAACCTGAAGTGTTTGAAACCATGCACGAGGCTAGTTTATTCAAGCCTCATAATCAGCTTGAATTTTACACTTGGGGTGCAAAAGAATGCTGTTTACCTAAAGGGGCTACCCGCGCTACGTTACGGGGAAATTACCCTAATTTGCAACCCGGTGATGTGCTGATTTTTGCAGAAGTTATTAGTCCATTAACGGGAGAAACAGAAGATGCTGACCCGACTCATCGCCACGCCGTGCGTTTAACAGAAGTTACGCCTACAGAAGATCCCCTGGGTGGGCGATTTCCTGACCCGGAAAATGGGAATGATGACCCCGTTTCCGTTACTGAAATTGCTTGGGATAGGGAAGATGCATTACCGTTTCCATTGTGTATTTCTGGCAAAACAGATGATAAAAATGTCAGCGTTGCCTTTGGGAATATTGTTTTGGCAGATTACGGTCAAACAATTAACGATGAATTGGTTGGCATTGTTCCGAAGCCGACAATTTTTAGAGTACCAGTTCCGAGTAAAGAAAGTCGCTGTCAGGAAATACCATCCAATCCAATTCCGCCTCGCTTCTATCCTCGTTTGAAAGAAGCACCGCTAACTCATGCCATACCTTACAATTCCAATGCATCGGCTTACTCTACTATGCACTGGTTAGTGAAAGATGCGATACCTGCCGTCAATCTCACCAGTAAATTACACAACAAAACTGATTCTTGGAAGCCAAAACGGGATTTACTCAACAGCAAACCCGACAGCAGAGAATTTGTCGTCGAAGTAGAAACTGATGGTAAAACTTACCTGCGTTTCGGAGATGACAAAAACGGGTTGCGTCCATCTACAGAAACCGAATTTACAGCCACTTATCGCGTTGGCAATGGCGTCGCCGGAAATGTCGGTGCAGAGTCGATAACGCACATCGTTACCGATGAATCAAGAATTAAAGAAGTCAGCAACCCTTTACCTGCAAGAGGTGGAATTGAACCCGAAAGTATAGAAGATGTGCGTTCAAAAGCACCCGCTGCTTTTCGGACTCAAGAAAGGGCAGTTACGCCAGAAGATTATGCAGAAGTTACTCAACGTCATCCCGAAGTGCAAAAAGCAGCAGCAACGTTTCGCTGGACGGGAAGTTGGCACACAGTTTTTGTCACGGTGGATAGATTGGGCGGTGCATCTGTTGACGAAAAGTTTGCAAATAAAATACGCCAGCATTTAGAAAAATATCGCATGGCTGGTTATGATTTGGAAATAGATGCGCCGCGTTTTGTTTCTTTAGAAATTGAGATGCAGGTGTGTGTAAAACCCGGTTATTTCCGCAGCGATGTTAAAGCTGCTTTGCTGCAAATTTTTAGTAACCGCATCTTACCAGACGGACGCAAAGGCGTATTTCATCCCGATAATTTTACCTTTGGACAACCCGTTTATCTCAGCCCATTGTATGCCGCCGCTATGGCAGTTTCGGGAGTCGCTTCGGTGAAAATTACCGCATTTCAACGTCAGGGAACACCAAGTTTAGAAGCATTAGACAAAGGATTTCTATCTTTAGGGCGTTTGGAAATTGCCCGTTTGGATAACGATCCGGACTTTCCAGAACGCGGTATTTTGCGTTTAATAATGGAGGGGGGAAAATGATTCGCTGCGCACCATCCCCCCAGGGAATAAATTCCAAAGCTGATAGCAGAAGTCCGTTAAAACGGACTGAAGAAGTAGAGACAGCAGTCGGTTTTAACCGACTTAGGCTATTAGCCCGGAAATTGATTTCCGGGCGGGATGAAAACTTCGCCAGAGTTTTCCTTTGGCTGATTCGCTGCGCACCATCCCCCCAGGGAATAAATTCCAAAGCTGATAGCAGAAGTCCGTTAAAACAAACTGAAAAGGTAGATGCAGCAGTCGGTTTTAACCGACTTAGGCTATTAGCCCGGAAATTGATTTCCGGGCGGGTTGACAACTTCGCCAGATTTCCGGGCGGGATGAAAACTTCGCCAGAGTTTTCCTTTGGCATTGACAAGCGGAGTTTGGGAACGATAAAAGTTTTGGAGGCGGAAAATGAATTTATCACCCGATAAAAGTCTGCGAAATTTAGATGATTGCGGTTGTTGTGAAGCGATTAGGCAAGAGACACCTGTAGGCGTTTATAACCTGCCTGGTTTAGATGAAATTGCTTATCGCGGTTTGCACTCGGTGATGGTACACCTTGGTTTGTGTAGCGGCAGCATTAATGCTGCCGCTACACAAAAGGCGCCACAAGGCTGTACCTCACTCGCTTGCAATCCGCTGTATCGCGTCGGTACTCATGCCAAATTTAAAGAAAGCTTGTTGGCGCGTCTGTCTGATTCCAAGTTGCCGCAATTACAAGGATTGCGAACTAGGGAGGATGATGACTTTGCGATTGCATTCCTAGATGCGTGGTCAACTGTCGCCGATGTCCTGACTTTCTATCAAGAACGGATCGCCAATGAATCCTATCTCCGTACAGCCAAAGAACGGGTATCAATTTTACACCTCGCGCGCTTAATTGGATACGAATTACGACCTGGTGTAGCTGCCAATACTTACCTTGCTTTCACTTTAGAAGATGCCCCAACTTCGCCACTTCAGGTAACAATTGATATCGGTACTAAAGTCCAAAGTCTACCAGGCGCTGGCGAACAACCCCAGACATTTGAAACAATTGAAAAAATCGAAGCTAGACCAGAATGGAATGCTATTAAACCGCGTTTAACCGAACGACAAGCTATTAAAGGCAATGCCAATTCCCTACTTTTAGAAGGAATAACTACGGGACTTAAACCCGGAGATAATTTGCTAATTGTTCCGGATGGTGGCGGCAAACCTGTCTTTCGCCAAATTGCATCAGTAACGCCTCAACCGCAACAAAATACCACGCAAGTACAACTACAACCGCTAATAGAAACTAGCTTACCTCAGCTCAGCATTTTTTATCAAAAATTATTCCTCAATTATAGCGTTTTAACTGCATCGTTTTTCGACAAAACAATTAGCGGCGCGGATTTTTACGCCTTCGGACAAAGATATCGTTTTCAAGCTAGAGACATCTTCAACAATTTAAAAGCGACTCAACCACCTCCGAGGAGCGTTTTTACTTTCCGACTGCGGGCAGCAATTTTTGGTCACAATGCGCCGAAATGGGATGCTTTACCCTACACTCAGCGCGTGGGCGAATTCGTTCGAGTCCCCAGGACGCCAACTGAAGATAACCCGATGGACAACAAGGAAATATGGCACAATGGAGTTTACTATAATCGCGAAAATTATTGGGCAGAAAATACCCTTAAGAATTACCCCGGTGAATCTTCAACCAGTACAAACCTATATCTCGATAATGTTTATTCCAGCATTGTTAAAGACAGCTATGTGGTTTTGAAACAGGGTAGCAACTGGAAGCTACATCAGGTTGACGCAACAACGGAAATTTCTAAATCCGATTTCACATTAACTGCCAAAGTTACCCGCCTGACTTTGAAAAATAATGATGATTTCGCTAATTTTCAGATTCGCCAAACAACGGTTTTTGCCCAAAGTGAGGAACTAAAACTCGCCCGGTTACCTATTGAACAACCCGTTTCAGGTACGCAAATTCAACTCAATGGTTGGATAGAAACTTTATTTGCAGGACAGATGCTGATAATCTGCGGCGAATTGGATAAATCGCGGGGCAATCAGGCGTGCGAACCAGTAAAAATTAGCAAGGTAGAACACGTTATCGAGAGTGAAGGATATACGCAAATCACCTTAGAAACTAAGCTCAATAACGACTACGTGCGCGATACAGTGACGATTTATGGAAATGTTGCCCGTGCCACTCATGGCGAAACTAAAACCGAAGTTTTGGGTAGCGGGAATGCCAGTCAAACTTATCAGCATTTTACCTTACGTCAATCACCGCTTACTTATGTAACTGCTGATACTCCTAGCGGTGCAGAATCAACTTTACAGGTGCGCGTCAACGATATTTTGTGGCATGAAGTGCCAACTTTATACGGACGAAATTCAGATGAACGAGTCTACATCACTCGCACCGATGATGATAGCAAAACCACTATTCAATTTGGCGACGGCAAAACCGGATCTCGCCTGCCGACAGGACAAGAAAATATCACAGCAACCTATCGCCAAGGTATCGGTTTGGCGGGAATGGTAAAAGCAGGAAAACTCAGTTTATTAATGACTCGTCCGTTAGGCGTTAAAGGAGTAAATAACCCCTTAGATGCTATTGGCGCACAAAATCCGGAGTCGCTTTCCGAAGCGCGGCGCAATGCACCCCTTACCGTACTAACTTTAGATCGCATTGTTTCGTTGCAAGATTACGAAGATTTTGCCCGTGCTTTTTCCGGAATTGCTAAAGCTTTGGCAACTTGGACTTGGACTGGACAAGTGCGGGGTGTTTTCCTCACGGTAGCGGGTTACAATGCAACACCCGTACCAGAAAAAAGTCCCACTTATGAAAAGCTTTTAGCGGCGATGCAAAAAGCAGGCGATCCCTATATTTCGTTGCGGGTGCAATCTTATTTACCAGCGCCGTTTAGAATTGCTGCAAAAGTGAAAGTAGATCCAGATTACGTAACGGAAAAAGTATTAGCAAATGTCCGTTCATCGCTGTTATCTTACTTTTCCTTCGATGCGCGAAACTTGGGTCAACCTGTTACGAAAAGTGAAGCGATCGCACAAATCCAATCTATCCCCGGAGTTGTCGCAGTAGACCTAGATAAACTTTACCGCGTCGGCGAGGCAGCAATATTAAATGACCGCTTAATTGCCGCTTCCCCTCAACCAGGCGCAGACGGCACTATTACTCCTGCCGAATTACTAACCCTAGAACCAGATTTACTCGATCTAGGGGCAATCGAAAATTTTAGATTTTAGATTTAATTTGAATCTGAAATCAGCAATTAGCAATTAGCAATTAGCAATTAGCAATTAATATGAACTTTGATGCCGAAAGATTGTACAACCTGCTGCCAGCTATTTACCGCATTCGCGATGACGAACAGGGTAAACCGCTGTACGCTTTGCTATCTGCCATCGCGCAAGAAGTAGCAATCCTAGAAGAAGATTTATCCCAACTTTACGACGACCAATTTATCGAAACTTGTGCCGAATGGGTCATCCCTTATATCGGCGATTTAGTCGCCAGTCGAACTATCCGAAATTTAGGGAATCTCACGCCCAAAATCCTCAGTACTCGCGCCGAAGTTGCTAACACCATCGCCTACCGACGGCGCAAAGGCACTGCCTCAATGTTGGAACAATTAGCGCGAGATGTAACGGGGTGGGATGCGCGGGTGGTCGAATTCTTTCAACTACTAGCAACTACCCAGTATATGAATCACTTACGCCCACAAAATCGCTCTTGGTTAGATTTGCGAAACTGGGAATCTTTAGAACGTCTGCATACCGCTTTTGAAACTATCCCGCATACTCTTGATGTGCGCCGCATTGCCAGCGGTAGGGGACGCTATAATATCCCCAACATCGGCATTTTTCTGTGGCGTTTAAATTCTTATTCCCTCGCAAATTCTCCCGCTTTCAAACTAGATGATCGCCGCTACTTATTCAATTCCTTGGGTAACAACACGCAGCTATTTAATAAACCTGAAACTGAGGATGAAATTACCCATCTGGCGTCACCGATTAATGTCCCCATGCCCATTAGTCGCCGCGTGTTGGATCGATACCTCGAAGTCTACTATGGCGAAGAAAAAAGCCTCTTTATTAAAGTAGATAACGCGAAAATTGATATTAATCAAATCGTCGTTTGCAACTTATCAGATAAAACGGGTGGCGAGTGGGCGCACAAACCAGAAAATAAAATTGCTATCGATCCGGTTTTGGGGCGAATTGCTTTTCCAGATACTCAAACTCCAACCGATGTGCGCGTTATCTATCACTATGGTTTTAGTGCTAATATGGGCGGGGGTGAATACGATCGCGCAGATTCCCTCGATTTTAAATTAGAACCCGTTGTCAAAGTTCCTCAGCAATATCCAACGATTCAGCAGGCATTAAACGCCGTTGTTGATGGCGGTGTAGTTGAGATTGAAAATAGCGATCGCTACACCGAAAATCTAACTATCAACGTTAATCCAGGTAAGCGCATCGAACTGCGCGCCGCTGATGGATTTCGCCCCACCATAGTTTTAAATAGCAACTTGCAAATTACAGGAGGAGAAAATGCAGAAGTCACGATTAATGGTTTATTAATTAGCGGCGCAAGTCTGCAACTTCCCGCAACTAACAATAGACTTCTCCAACAAAGAATCTCAAAGACAGGCGGGACGCCTATCCCACAAGAGTTTTTGGAGAGGTCTAATAAATTAAAGCAGTTGCGATTAATCCATTGCACGTTAGTACCGGGATTGAGTTTATCGATCGACGGCGAACCGCAAAATCCGACATCATCTAGTTTAATTGTGGAATGCGATCGCACGATTGTAGAAATCGCTCTTTCCATCCTTGGAAGTCTGCAAGTAGTAGATAGCGCCACAGTGCAAATTAGCAACAGCATCGTAGACGCTACAGCAGAAGATAATGTCGCCTATTCTGCCCTTGATAGTAAGTCCGCAGGCGGAAATCTAACTATCAAAAATAGTACCGCGATCGGCAAAGTACATACAGTAGTAATGGAATTGGCATCCAACACCATCTTTTTCTCAACCCTGACAAAAACAGATACTTGGAAAGCACCCGTTTGGGCAGAAAGACGACAGATAGGATGCGTGCGCTTTTGCTATTTAGACTTCAACTCTTTAGTACCGCGCCGCTATTATTGTCAACCAAAAACCGCACAAGATGCAGCGCGCGTCCTTCCGCAATTTACCTCAATTCGTTACGGCGATCCGGGTTATTGTCAGTTGAGTCAGCGCTGTGCTTTAGAAATTCGTCAAGGTGCAGATGACGAATCAGAAATCGGGGCATTTCATGACTTATATCAACCCCAAAGAGAAACTAACTTGCGGGTGCGTTTAGATGAATACTTGCGCTTCGGTTTAGAAGCGGGAATTTTCTATGCAACGTAGCTAATCGATAATCGGTAATGGAAAAAAACTACCAATCACCAATCACCAATCACCAATTAGCAATTAGCAATTAGCCATTAGCAATTAGCCATTAGCAATTACCAATTACCAAAGGAGTTTATAATGAAAGGCGATTTTAGCAGACAAACATTTGACCCCAAAAAACACTACAGCAGCGTCCTCATGCAACAAGGGCGCGTGCAAGTCGATGCAGATTGGAATGAACAACAAGCGATTAATCAATACCGCATTGAAACCGAAACGAAAGATGTAATCGGTAAATGCGGCGTGCCGAAGCAAGGCGGGGGATTTAAAATCGAAGATGCTGGTAGCGATTTGACGATTTCTCCTGGACGGATTTATGTAGATGGGATTTTGTGCCAACTCGAAGAATCCACCCCAATTCCGATTACCTTTCCAGCGGGAACAAATAACCAAGTGCAAGTCCCAAACTGGATCGTCGATAATCTACCATTTGACAAATATCAATGGGTTGAACTTGCCGCTGATGGTATCGATTGGACAAAGTTCCGTATTTTGGATGTGAATTTAAATCAACGGACTTTAACCCTAAACCCCAGGGATTTAACCTCGTTCAAAAGGGCAAATAATCCCATTTTGCGCCGCATCATCACTTATGCAACTCAGCCAGATTATCCCAATCCCGAATACATTATACCAGCAGGTGATAATCCACCACAACTGAATCTAGACAATGGAAATTATCTAATTTATCTCGATGTTTGGCAGCGTCATATTACAGCACTCGATGATGACCAGATCCGGGAAGTGGCATTGGGCGGTGCTGATACTGCTACCCGCACGAAAACAGTTTGGCAAGTTAGAATCTTACCCTTTAAACAAACAGATGAAACAATAACTTGCAATACACCAATCGATTTTCCCCCAGCAAGTACGGGGAAATTAAATGCGCGAACCAAACCTATCGAGAGTCCAAAAGAACCCTGTTTAATTCCACCAACTGCTGGTTACCTGCGATTGGAAAATCAACTGTATCGCTTCGAAGTTCATCAAAGTGGAAAATTAGGCGAAGCTACCTTTAAATGGTCGCGAGATAATGGTTCAGTTGTCACTAATATTGAAAAATTTGATGGCAATATTCTGATTGTAGGCGATGTGGGGCGCGATGAAGTTTTAGGATTTGCTAACAACCAATGGGTGGAAATTGTAGACGATCGCACCGAGTTAAACCGGCAGTTGGGGCAATTAGTTCAAATTGACAAAGTAGAAGCAGCAACGCGCAGGATTACCCTAAAAACAGCCCCCACAGCAGTCGAACCAAAATGGCATCCAAAGCTGAGACGTTGGGATAGCCAAGATGCAATTAAAGTAGAACTTCCAGCTAGCAATGATGGTTGGATTGCTCTCGAAGGTGGCATCGAAGTTAAGTTTTCTGATGGTTATTACAACAGGGGCGACTACTGGCTAATTCCAGCACGGACAGCAACGGGAAATATTGAATGGGAATCTGATTTACCGCAACCGACCTTAGGAATTCAACACCACTATTGCCGTCTTGCTGTTGCTGAATTTGATGACAATACATTAAAAAATATTCAGGATTGTCGCAAGCATTTTCCGCCACTGACAGAGTTGCCAACTGGTGCGGGTTGCTGTACCGTGACGGTTGGCGATGGCATTAGAAGCGTGGGAGATTTTAGCGATATTCAGGAAGCGATCGCATCCCTACTCCAGCAACAAAATGGCGGCAAACTTTGTATCCTGCCAGGAAGATATATCCTCAAAGAAACCATTGTCATCGAGGCAGGGAGAAATTTAATTATAAGCGGCTGCGATCGCCAAACCTATCTCCGAAGCGCTAGCGAACAACCAGTTTTTCAACTCGACAACTGCCGCAACGTCGCATTAGAATCGTTGCAGATTGTAGCCAGATCTGATCGAGGCGCGATCGCAGTCAATTCTAGCCAAGAATTCAGCCTCATTAACTGTTCGATTAGCAATCAAGCACCCGCATCCAGCATCTCAATCCAAGCAAAAGGCGTGCGAATCTTGGCCAATCATTTAACTGGCATTTGGATACAAGAAGGCTCGGCAAATATCCTCATCCAAGATAACGAAATTGCCAGGGGTACGTCAGCAGGAATTGCTTTAGGTAGCATCGACAACATTGAGAAAATCTCTACCAAAGCCGCAGGAATTTCTCACATCGATATTATTGGCAATCACATTCACGACATGAGCAACAGCGGCATTAGTACCGTTGCTCACCAAAAAAACGACAAAGTTGGCATCGGAGATGTGGAAAACCTAACCATTTCCCACAATCAAATTGTCCAATGTGCCGCAGAGAAACCAAATCCTTTCTACGATAATCAAGCCGTCGGTGGAATTATCCTGCGCGAAGTTTCTCACGTTCGCATTCACCACAATTACATCGCCGAAAATGGGTTGGAAAAATCCCTAGCCGCTTGCGGAATTTTCGTCACTGACAGTCAAGGACTAGAGATTGCCAATAATACCGTTATCGATAACGGATCGGTTGAGGAAACAGGGGAAGATTGCATCAATTTTACTATCCTGCCGACAGGTGCTGGCCCCAATCCCAGAGTTGTGCAGGGAGTACAATTCTTAGTGCGAGATTTCAACGGAACTCCCCTAGAACAAACCCAAGTGAATTCTACGGGACTTAACTGCGGCTTTAATACTGAAATCCAACTTCCTTCTCCCGTCACAAGCATTTCTCTGACTCTAATTAGCTCTGCCTCACCAGTACGGATTGTCGCCTTTAATCAGGATCGTTCTCAAGCTGGCACTGGCGAAACAAGTGGAGGAACGGTAACAATTGCAGGTGCAGCAATCAATCGCGTTGTAATCGTTGCTCCCCAAAATGAAGCTGGATTGCTGCGGTTTTGCTTTGGCACTCCTACCACTTTTTATCAAGCAGGTATTGTCGCCTTAAATGCGATCGCAGCTTACCTTCCAGCCCCAAATAAAGTGTCTTTCCCCCGCACTGGTACGCCTGCTGCCTCAATTCAAAACAATGCGGTAGTTTGTCCAAAAGGACACGCCCTAATTGTCACTGGAATAGGCTCGATGCTGGTTTCTGGCAATACTTTGTCCAGTCACGGGGTATATACTCAACCCAATTCCATCCCACCTTGGGATACCTTGGGCAGGTGTGTATTCATCTCAAATCTGGGTTTAATGCCAGAACTTTACAGCCCCATTCCAGGCGATTTTATCGCTACTAACATTCACCTAGAACGTCAGTCTGTTGCAGCTAATACTCCCAGGATATTGCCCGATGGACGAGTGCAATTTCACAGCAACCAGGTAACGCTTCAAATAACAGGCAAGCGCGATACCCAACTCGACGCTCCGATTGTCATTGTTTCTTTGGATGATATCTCGTTCCAAGACAATCAAATTTTGACAGAAAACATTTCCGGAGTATCCTTGTTTGGTGTAGTGACCCTAGCTCCAACTATCCGCGCTTCCGGCAATCGCTTTACCGAACTACGGGGCAAAACTACTTTTTCTTACTTTTCAACCGCCCAATTCCTCAACCTAACAACCGATAACCAATCCACCCATTGCATTATAACGAGCGCCAATCCAGGTCAAAAGATTGAGACAAACAATCAAGAAATCGCCACGCTGATCTGGAAGGAAAAAACTTGCGAGCGCGCGCGAGCGCAACTCAAACAAGAGTAGTAACCCCAGTTGCAAGCTGGCAAGCTTGCCAGCTTGCTAATATAGGATTTTACTGAGATTAACCATTAGCCATTAGCCATTAGCAACTCTTTTGAGATAACTAGCAACTTGAGTTAGCAATCAAAATATTTGTAAGAGGTGACTTTATGTCTGAGCCAGAATTTGAAGTTAACAATATTAACGCTTTGGTTGAAAATCTGCTAAGTCAGGCAGCTGACGCAAATCTACAGATGCTCGAAAGCTTTGCTAACATCCAAAATCGCCGTGCAGCACGTCTAGCTGATGCTGAAGCTCGATTGAAAGCCGATTTGGGTGAAAATCATCCCCAGGTGGTGGCTTTGCATGATGCTGCTGCAATGGCGGCGGCGATGAACCACGCCCTCGAAACAATCGCAGTCCGTACAGCACGCCGTCCCAAAGTCAAGGAAAATGAATGGTTGGTATTCGGACGGGTATTAGATGCAAATGGCAACCCAGTTTCAGGCGTGCGGGTGCGAATTTTCGATCGCGATCGTATCTTCGATGACTTGCTAGGCATCACCGAAACCGACGAATACGGCGACTTTGCCATTACCTACCACGAGCGCGACTTTGCCGAACCGGGGGAAGGACTTCCGGAATTATACTTAATGCTCTCAGACACCGAAGGTAATCTTCTATACTCCTCCCGCGATAATATCCGCTATAACCCTGGTCGAGCCGAGTATTTTGAGATCCTGCTGCCTAGCAGCTGACCCAGAAGACGGGGAGACGGGGAGACGCCCAGATGGGGAGATGGGGAGATGGGGAGATGGGGAGATGGGGAGACGCCCAGAAGGGGAGACGCCCAGAGCGACCTCTAGCAGCCATCCCGAATTTATTCGTGGATAATAAAAAATTTCTTCCTTGTTGGAATCCCTTGGCGCCTACCATGGGGTATCCCCGCGTCACCTTGTCCCCACGTCCCCGCCTCCTGTTCAATTTTCTCATTATGATCTCAGGCTTTTCACCCATAATTAAAACTCAGAGCGTCCCCGTGTCACCGCGTCCCCGCGTCCTGCTCAATTTTCCAAAAAGTCTATTGTATTTTTTTGTAAACACCGCTATATCCCGAAACAATAATCCTTTAGACTGATTTGCAATTGAAAATTTTGGGATAAGCAAGCACATGCAGATAGCAAATTTGCACTGGCACGATTATTTAGTGCTGATTTCTTTTGTTGGTTCTATTGCTGGCCTAATCTTACTATACGATCCGCAGCGGACTCAAGGGGAAGAGTTTGAGGAGATCGAGCGCGAGCTCATGCAAATGTGCTTTACTTACTGGCTGGTGTACTGCGTCGCTAAAGGCATTTTAAAGTTGGAGTTGCCAGACTGGGAAACTCTAGTGATGAGTTTAAAGTTAACGGCGGTTATTTCTTACCTGCTGACGTTCTGCTGCATCCTGTCCCTACCGCTGCACCGTCTTTCTAAGCAGTATGCAAAATAATTTTGGGAATGGGTAATATCATGTCCTGAGGTATCGGTAGTGTATGGATGGCTAATTGCTAATTGCTAATTGCTCGCAATTCAATTGCCAAAAGAGCCATTAGCGATTAGCTATTAGCAGTTACACAACCGTTGCTACCGGACATCATATAATTGGTAATTGGTAATGGAAAAATCAATCAAGATACGAATGAGCAATTACCCATTAGCAATTAGCAATTAGCAATTAGCAATTAGCAATTATTTTTGTTTGTCTTACCGAGGGCTATTGCGATCGCATCCTCTAATTCTATCTGAGATAGGGTCGAGAGAATGAAGACTTCTTGAACGGTTTTTCCTGACCGGGCTAGCACTTTAAAACCCCCCCGAATCGGTACGGAAACCCGCAACTGCAACTGGGGCGAATGACCTTTGACGCGGCTGAGAACGCCTGGGGTGATGGTTTGAATGCCGGGGTAACCAAGCAGGCGTTCTAAAACTGGGATTAAGCCGTGAATGTGGGTAGAATGATTCCAAACTAGCCTGCCACGGTCGGAATTTTTCATTGATTTAAGTAGCTTCGATGGGTGCCATTGTCAGACCGGCACGAGAAAGCTGTTGATGGTAGAATTCAGCTTGCTCTTGGGGACCAACCCAAACAATGGCTTGACCTTCATAGTGTATCTGCTCGGTGAGTTCCCAAGCGCGATCGCTCGTCATGTTCGGAATATACTTCACCAAGCAGTCGTGGACGTGCTGAAACGTGTTGAAATCATCGTTCAGCACGATCACCTTGTAATTAGGATAAGGCTTGCGGGTAACTTGAGATGACTTCTGGGGCGTTACAGTCGGTGCTGTCGCCATCGCTTGCACGGCTGCTGAAAGTACTATCGACATAGGGTAAAGACTGAAATTACAGAAGCAAAACGGCTCTAAGAGGGTTTTAACACAATTTGACCATTTGGGTAATGGCTAATGGCTAATGGCTAATGGCTAATGGCTAATGGCTAAGAAGACACGGGAGGTGGCAGCGCCCCAACCTCCTTCCCCGACGTAAGCGCAGGAGTTCGAGATTTTAGCAATTAGCAATTAGCAATTAGCAATTAGCAATTACCGCCAATCTTGCCAAGCATTATTAAATATCGAAGTATTGGGAAAAGCAACGGGGTTGTTGTTTTTCGCCAACAGGCGTTGCAATACTTCTAATTGCGGTTCTGGACGGGGAAGGTCATCTACTAATTGATAAGGCATAACCCCATTTTTTAAAGCAAAATCCGCTACAGTTCCGGCTGCTGCACCTGCCGACCATTCAAATGAGTGTACCCGATAAGCGGCGGCGGCGGTATGGCTGGTGGCGATGCTTTTACCTGCGACTAGCATGTTATCGATTTTTTGGGGAATCAGCGCCCGCAGGGGTATCTGGAACGGATACGCTTCCCCTTGTCCTTTTCGGGTTCCTTCTTTTTCCGTATTTCCAGGCGCTTCGGGTGGACTGTTGGTCATGCAAGGATGGAAGTCAATGGCATAGTGTCCGATGCCGACGGAATCTGGGAATATAAACGCACGCGATCGCGCCGCTACCTGTTCTGGCGATACAATACCTGCAAGTACCGCAGCTGCATTCAATCCCGACAGCGACGCCCACAAGCGACGATACGCATCCGGTTCTAAGCTTTGACGATAAAAATCTGTGCGGAAATTGTTGCGCGAAATATCAATTTCCCATACCATAAATCCTTCCCTTTGTCCATAGCTGGGGCGTCCAATTATGCGGCGTCCTTCCCGCATGTAAGGATATTTTGATAACCCGTGGGCGGTTCCCATTGGCGAATCAAATCCGGAAAGAAAGCGGTGATTGGGATAGGGTTTTTTTACTCCATCCCCCAGTTGAGAATCTGTCGTTCCCGTTACTAACCAGTAAAAATATCCAATCGCGTGTTCTTCGCCTCGGCGTAAAGTTTCCGTCCGCAATCCCCCCATCCATCCCCCTGGTTGCAATTGTCCCGTTGCTTGCAATTGGGCGCGGGTATAAATTAAATTATCCTGGGATGTTCCCGGACGATAATCGTTTCCCCAAGTCCAGTTTTGCATCGAGATATCGCCGACATTTATGGGGAATTGTTTGGGGTCTGAGGGTAATTTTTGCTCTGGTTTGGCGCTTCTAATGCGACGGTAAGTAAAAACTAGGGGAAAACTGGCGAGTCGCGGTAATTCGTAACTGTAATAAGGTGCGTATTGCGAATAAAATGGCGGCAATGTATGGTTTTGGGGTTCTGCCGTTGCTTGCATGGCAAAGGTGTAAGTAAATCCTTGGGTGCAATAAGCGTCGCCTGTGGTGCTAGAGGAAGAAGGTTCTAAATAAGAACGGGGATCGATTCCTAAACGATAGGGAACGTCTGCAAGTCCGATTAATTCTCCCGTTTCGGTGGCATCAATTACATACCAATCCGCTGGTTTAGGCGTGCGGGTTTGTTTGCGAGATTGACGGGGTACGAAGCGGATAATTCTTTTATCGAAACGGGCAGAATTTTCGTAACGATAGGCGTCTTCTATCTTGGCAGAAAGAGTTTCGGTGTTGATTGGGGGAGTGCCTTTTGCTGGGCGATGTTGAATTGCGATCGCACCCGTTATTTGTTTCCCATCCGGGCTATATTCCAGTTCCTTAATCACAGTAGAAGGAAGCCATTTCAACTTCCCATCACCCTTGTCTTCGGCATCTTTTAATACCTCATACAACAACTTGTGACCATCGCGGGGTAGATAACAAGATTCGCTTACCCAACACTTACCGGGATTGAGGATACCGTAGTGTTCTTTGATACGCTGACGGAAGTCTAGATAACCGCGCGGGAAGTATAAGCGATCGCGCTGGGTTTTTCTTTCGTCGAGGGCAGAAGTTCCCTGGGCAGAAATTTGTCCGCCTACCCAGTCGGTAATTTCCGTCAGACAGACAACTCGCCCTGCGAGTAACGCTTCGTAGGCAGCAGCAGAACCCGCTAGCCCTCCACCTACGACTAGAATATCGCATTCTTCGGTTTTATCCGGCTGTCTGGGGGGTGCGGCTATGGCGACGGGGATGAGTTGTAGCAGAATTGAGATTAGCGGGACAATAGTGAGCGATCGCTTCATACTCTACAAGAATCAGCGTACAAGCTTTTTAACTTACCACTGTCAAAATGTTTGTGGCAAGCTTTTCTAAATCTGGATTGAGCATACGAGCAAGAATCGCCATCAACGATAATCTGATAGACAAGCAACTTTAGCACTATAAAAGAAAAGCTCGTGGCAGTAAAAATAATTGAATTTTTAGGTATGAATGCTCATGGTTTAAGCGCTTCAGACTATCGAGCGGCTGAAAAGTTATGTCCCTACATTGGCACAATGTGTAAAAAAATAAATCGAGAGCTTGAGCAAAAACCGATGTGCGTAGTTGAAAGTCGTGGGGGCGTTCCGCTAATTGTATGCGAACATAGGCTTTTATCTACGGTGATGGAGAATCCAACGTCCTATCAGCGTGCTAGATTATTTGAAATATCGCAAATAATATTTGATGAGGGTATAGAACCCAAAGATATTGAATACAAGTATGAAGTCACAACAAGACTAAGGCAAAGAGCAGACTTTGTTCTTAGGGATAAAAGAAATGGTGATGCTTGCATTTTGGAAATTCAAGGCGGCGGGGAAACAAGTTCTACAAGGATTCTGACTGACCATGTAACCAAATGGGAGAATGGAGAAAATGTAAGATTAGATGATTTTCCCGTTCGAGTTACAAAAAGCGGTAAGATGACTGCCCCTGGACTAATTCCTGCTAATGCCTGGAGGCGCTTGCAAGAACAAATCATCGTCAAAGGTGGAATATGCGTCAGTTCTGAGAAGAAGTTTGTTGCAGCTATGGGGAAAACGATTTATCTACACCTATTGGGTAAATTACCCACGATCGAATCTATGAAGCGACAAAAAAGCGGTTCTTGGAATTGTGCTTTCATCCCATATGAAATAAGTAAGAGCGAACAAATTGATTTCAACCTTGACAAAGATAACGTCTTATACTTAGACCTCAAAGAATTAGTTACTAAGCTAATTGAGTATGGTGTGAGAGATGATGAATTGTTCACCGCTGATATGATACCTCTAGAAGAGGGCTAGTTGGTGGAAAGTAGGGCGCGAAGGTTCTTGTATCAGATCGTATCCTTTTTCGACGTGAACAATCCGTTCGGCAATGTACTTAGCAACGTAAACAGTTACCGCATTTCCTATAGTTCTGAATCGACGAGAGTCCAATCGGGGGGAAATCCCTGAAGCTTCTCGTACTCCGAAGGCGTCATCCGTCTGACAGACAACATCTGAGCTACCTCTTGAATCAAGCGTCCAAGTTTCTCCGTCATTACGAAATCCTTTTGACTGCGGGCCTGCTGTATGCTTTCTTCCAATTGAGGCATGTTGGATAGAATAGAGATTTGATTTTTTATTGCTGTTTCTAACTCCACTGGAAGCGGTTTTTGCCTCGCACTGGCTCGCTCCAGTAGGGACTGCAAATGGTCTGTCGTCAAGAAGAACCTTAGCGGAACAAATCGATCCAAAACTTCCGACAAGGAAGACTCTTCTACGTCTCTGGGGTGTTCCGAAGAATTTAGAGTCAAACACTCTCCACGAAAGACCATACCCGCACCCGTCCAACTTATTGAGGACAGCTGCAAAATCTCTTCCATTGTTACTATTGAGCAATCCTGGGACATTTTCGAGAACAATCCATTGAGGTTGGCGTTGTTCAACAAGTTGTATAAAGTTATGGAATAGTCCACTTCTTTTTCCCTCTAAACCTTTTCTTTTACCTTGATTCGCTAAGGATACATCTTGGCAGGGAAACCCTGCAACATAAATATCAGCGGCGGGTATTTGAGCGCTATCTATCTCAGCAATATCTGGATATAATGGCACATCAGGCCAGTGCTTTTTCAATACCTTTCTGCAAAAAGCATCGATTTCACACTGCATTACAACTTCCATCCCAGCCATTTCAAAGCCGAGATCGAAGCCTCCAATCCCTGAAAAAAACGATGCCACTCGCAAACGCCTTTCCATTATGCTCGTATTCATAGGGTTATTACTTGACTATACCCAATATATTGGGTATAGTCAAGTACTTTGAGGTTGAAACATAAATGGTAACTGTACGGTGGAGGCTGAAAGAGTTGCTCCAGAGCGAGGGAATAACTCAATATCAGCTGATGAAGCTTGCTCAGGGTAGAGTGAGTAAGAATACCATAGGAAGTGCGATTCGGAATGAACTTAATGGGGTTCAGTTTAGTACGTTGGCAGCAATAATAGAGGTGCTGGAATCTCATCTTGATAGGCAGATCGGCATCTCTGAATTAATAGAAGTTAGAAGAGACATGATTGATGATTAAAAGAATCGAACGCTTCGCACGCATTCTTCGATTTTATCTGGTGAATGCTGTTTCAAGCGATAGAATTGGGGTCTATGCCGAGCGCGCGCAACCTTTCCTCTAACCTTTGGGCGCGTTGTTCTGCTTGCAAAATCCGTTCTTCTGGTGTCAGTAATCGTTGCCCCTGTTCATCATACCAGTAAAGCCACTCCCGCGTAATTCCCTGATAAGTTCCCCGTTCAAATCCAATTCCTAAACCAATTTCTTCTAGCCAAACCGGATTTCCTCGCTGCAATACATATTCGCCATCGGTCAAACGATACACTTCTAGGGGTTGTTTTTTGCGCCGCAAGGGATTGTAAATAACATAGTACAATACCTCTAATTCGGCATACTGTTTCTTCTTGCTGGTATATTCTCCCCGACGTTTTTGCGAAACAACTTCTAGCACCAAAATGGGAACCCGCTTTTCTTCCCAAATCACATAACTTAAGCGCAGATTTTCATCAAAAAAGCGCTCTACTCCCAGACTTAAAAACCCATCAGGAACAATCGCCGGTTGTTCCAAATCGTAGTAGATTCCCATATCAATGCCAAAAAACCAATCCATCCGGTTTGCCCATACAAGAGCTAGGATTGCTTTTAGCAGGGAGGGAATTAAATCTTGCAGTTCATTATCCACAGGCGTATCATCCGAGTCTGGTAGATCTTCAGCAGAAGGTAAGCAGTGTAGTGGGTTGTACTTTAACACGATTGATTTCCCCCAAAGTAATGTCATTTTCTTTGTTTTAGCATTTAATACAGCAGATAATTGATAAATAGAAGAAGCGCTATGCATACCCTAGCTTGCGCGAACGCTCTAAGGTATAGGTCGTTAAAACAGAAAGCTTACCCCAAGACAGAGGCGCTTTAAAATCAGAAGATCACCATTAAAAGTAGAAGATTAAAAACCTCTCGTCAGTTAGTCATGTTTAAAAGTTTAACAGTCACAGGGGCTATCATCGCAGTTGGATTAGTTGGTACGTTAGATTATTCAGCAATCGCTCAAACCGGCGAACCTGCACGAAGTGAATCGTCATCCCGCCAAAGTCAGATGAGTGCGATTGACAGACAGTTTATTATCGACGCCACCCAAGGGGGAATGGCAGAAGTTAGACTTGCACAACTCGCTTTGCAGCGCTCAAGAAATGAACAAGTGAGGGAATTTGCTCAGCGGATGATTGAGGAACATACACGAGCAAATCAGGAACTGATGCGAAGAGCAACTCAAAAGGGAGTGACGCCGCCAGCAACACCAGGTCCCAAGTATGAAGCAGCAATGAGGCAGCTGATGCAACTATCTGGAGAAAGTTTTGACCGCGCTTATATGAGCGAGGGGGGACTTAACGGTCACTTGGAAAGTGCGGCGGTATATCAGCGTCAAGCTATGTTGGGACAAGACCCGGATCTGAGAGCTTTTGCTGCCAGAATCTTACCAAGGGTGCAGGATCATTTGCAAATGGCTGGCAGAATGACGGGCAATACTTTTGCTTTTTCAGACGACAACAATCTGCGTGCTATACCTGATGTGCAGATGAATCAATAACAGGACTTATATCATGTCCGGTTGTATCGGTTGTGTAACTGCTAATAGCTAATCGCTAATGGTTGCTCTCTCGCAATTGACAAGCGAGCAATTAGCAATTAGCAATTAGCCATCCATACACTACCGATATCTAAGGACATGATATTACGCAACGTTTCTATATGTAACGCAAGTTGCTAGTTATCTTTTTAGGGCTGAAGACAGGTTAATGGCTAATAGCTAATGGCTAATGGTAGACCCGAAAAATATTCCCATCAGCAATTAGCAATTAGCGATTAGCTTCTGCTGTACAACCCACGATAGTGATAACTAGCAACTTGGGTTATGTAGTAACGCACCATCTCCACCAGATCTGGACAGGACTTACGCTCATATTCCGGGTTTCTCTGAAAAATCGTTGATTTGTAAACTAGAGATATAGGTCGAAACTTTGGTGATGGCAAGGTCGTGGATAAGTCCTGAATAAGATAGCCCAAAGGTAGAATCTTAAATTCTTAGGGTGGTGCGTCAGGCGCATAGAATGTGTGAGTTTTGACCAATAGGTTAATAGTCTGCGCCTGACACACCCTACAGTCGCTATACTAACCGGAAAATCAACGGGTAGCGGTAGGGTTGGTCAGGTTCGCTGAGAACTTGAAGAATCGCAATAATGGGCATTATCAAACTAACGAAGCCCAAGATAATTAGCAGCGGAAACCCAATTAAAACAAAGATTAGAAAGAAGCAAATTGCTGCATAGATATAAAGGTTGATGTGAAAATTTATTGCTTCTTTGGCGTTTTGTTTTACCACTGAATCGCTTGTTACAGATAAAATAACAATCGGTATGATTACAGATACAAAGGTAGAGCTAAAAAATATCGCTCCGTGACATAGCGCCGATAAAAGCTTGCGTTGCTCTTGTGCTTCCATACTATATCCCCGCTTGTAGGAATGCCATTACCATCGTAGCTTGTTGCATCCTGGTGTTGCCATTATTTCACCCATCTGGGTGAAGATTTGCGCTCGCGCGCCCATAGCTGCGAACTCTCTCTGTTCTTGAAGTAGCACTAAGCTTTTGATAAACTAAAATAGTGCTATCGAGATCCTATGAAAAAGTTATCGTTTTATTTCCTTCTTTGTGTCGTACTATTGTTAGGAATTATCTTAGTTCAAGCTCCCTTGTTACAAGCGATCGCGCCGCCCCAAGATGCGACTATTGTATCTGGGCAGTCAAATATGGAAAGCGAAGATGAAGCAAGCGCCTCAATGTCAAGTTTCGATGAGGCGGTCAAGAACGCTGAAACTTTACCAGGATTATTTACGCTTTATCGCCACAAACAAAATGGCAAAATATTACTGGAAATTAAACCAGAACAACTGGATAAAAACTACCTGGCTACTATTACCCTAGCGTCGGGGATTGGCGAACAATGGTTGTATAGTGGTATACCGCTGCCAACTTTCTTGTTCTATTTTCGCCGGGTGAATAACAATTTACTTTTTACGGTTCGCAATGTAAATTTTCGGGCGAATCCCAATGACTCCCAAAGACTTTCGGTGGAGCGTTCTTTTTCCGATTCGGTGCTAGATTCTCTCAAAATTATCAGCATTCATCCCCAACGGCGGACTATGCTTGTCGATTTGGGAAACCTGCTTTTGAAGGATTTACCTGGGTTAAAGTCTCTGCTGAGAAAAACTTTACAGGTTCGTTACGAACTCGATGGGAGCAAATCTTATTTTGGCACAACTGGAGGGTTTCCCCTAAATGTAGAAATCGATGCGATTTACGGGTTCACACTATCGGATGGTGAAAATGAACCCGATCTGCCAACCTTACCCGATAGTAGAGCGCTGAGTCTGAGAGTGCATTACAGTTTCTCTCAGTTGCCGGAAAATAACAACTATCGTCCCCGCCTTGCAGATGAGCGCGTTGGCTATTACTATACCACCTATAAAGACTTTTCTGGCGATAATCAACCAGATCCTTTTGTGCGCTATATTAATCGCTGGCATTTAGAGAAACAAGACCCCAGTGCGACAATTTCTCCGCCGAAAAAACCAATTGTATTCTGGATTGAAAATACCGTTCCCCTCGAATATCGCGAGGCGATTCGCGAAGGGGTGTTGATGTGGAATCAGGCATTTGAAAAAGCCGGATTTAAAGATGCTTTGTCAGTGCAACAGATGCCTGATAATGCACCTTGGAATCCAGCGGACGTGCGTTACAATACGATTCGCTGGCTCAATTCTCTGGATGCGGCATTTTTTGGCATAGGGCCATCGCGAGTAAATCCCCTGACTGGGGAAATTTTGGATGCGGATATTGTTGTCGATGGGGATTTGGTGCGATCGCAAAAGCAAGACTATCGCACTTTTGTCGAAAACCAACGGTCTGCGAATGCGAATTTAACTAACCCACCCAGGGATATGACTCAAGCAAACTATCAATTAGCCATCGGAGAGATTGCACTTCCCTTAGTTCAAACTAAACCGAATGAAATGAAACAATTTATTCACCAATTCTGGCGATGGGTTGTTGCTCACGAAGTCGGACATGCGTTAGGTTTGCGACACAATTTTCGCGCCAGTACTCTGCTTAAACCAGAGGAACTCAATAACACCAACATCACCCGCACTAAAGGAATGGTGAGTTCGGTGATGGACTACGTACCCGTAAATTTAGCGCCGATTGGTACGCCGCAAGGAGATTATTTCCCAGTTATTGTCGGCGCTTATGACGAATGGGCGATAGAATATGGCTACAAACCCAGCACCGCAACAACTACTCTGGCGTCAAAGCCATTTTTACAACAAATTGCTAATAGACAAGCGAATAATCCAGAATTATCTTATGCACCCGATGAGGATGTATACGATCTCGATCCAACTGTCAACACCTACGATTTAAGCAGCGATCCGTTACGCTATTCCCAGCTACAACTCGATAACGCTCGCGTTTTGTGGGATCGCCTCAATCGGCGTCCTCCATCCGCAGACGAGGGTTACAGCGAACTCAGAGAAAGCTTTGACCAAATATTGTTTTATTATTGGCGACAGGTTTATTTTATTTCTAAATATATTGGCGGACAATCGTTTTATCGCGTCCGTCCCAACGCACAAAACCAACCCCTCCCCTTTGTACCCGTCCCCGCCTCCAAGCAGCGAGAAGCATTGACAGTTTTGCAAAAGTATCTATTCGCTGCCGATGCGTTTAATTTCCCGCCGGAATTGCTGAATAAATTAGCACCTTCGCGGTGGAATGATTTGGGGAATGAAGCGGTGATGAATCGCTTAGATTATCCCATTCACGATCGCATCTTTTTTTTCCAAAGCTACTTTTTAAGCATATTGCTGTCAGGCGATCGCCTCTCCCGCTTGCGCGACTTGGAATTAAAAGCCCCACCCGGAGAATCCCTGACAATGCCTGAATTATTTAATACCTTGCAAGCGGGGATTTGGACGGAACTAGAGGAAATGGTTAAAATCTCCAGTTGGCGGAGAGCGTTGCAGCGGGAACACCTGCGGCTATTAATTAACATGGTACTGCGGACAGAAAGCGTACCAGAAGATGCGCGTACGCTTGCTTGGTCTAAACTCAGACAACTGCGTTCCGAGAGCGACCGCACTCTGAGAAAGCAAGGTAAAAATTTAGACGAATATACAATAGCCCATTTGGCAGAAACCCGCGATCGCATTACCAAAGTTTTGGATGCTCCCTTGCAATCAAAACATAAAAAGACACTGTAAGGCGATATTGTCAAGATTCGCTCACAATCAATCGGTGTAAATTTTCCACCATTGCAGCGGCTCTGCCAATGCAGAAATCGCTGAATATTGGTTGAATATTTACACCAAACCTTTGAAATCAAATTAACCAATTCTGCAAAAGCTCTGCAAAATTATCTATATTGTTAGCATTGCAACTGTAAATTTTGCTCGCAAATCTCCATTGATTAAACAGATCTCTGGTGCGTTACGCTGTCGAAGAGAGCACCCTACAGTTTGTCTACAGTTTGTCCCGGTTTCGGGAAAAATGGGCTGACGTTACAGAAATTATCCAAAGGAAGCATCGGCATGATTGGTACAGCCGCACTCAAACGTAAGAAAATGACGGAGACAGGCGTTTTGAAGATACTGAGTGCGGTTTCGAGAATGGATGCAGAAACATTCTGCGAGCGCTGGTTTGGTCTTGACGAGCTAGAACCAGAAGATAGAGAGCAGGTTAAACGGGAAAGGGGTTACAGAGCAAGGTGTGTCAGGATTTTGAGTGCCGTGCTGAGGAAGCCTGAAAAAACGATTAGCAACTGGGGTTCCAGATTTGAGGAGATGCCAGAAGACTATCAAGTAACGCTGACTTATGCAGATGCGCTGCGGGTTCAGTTGCAGGCATCCCCAGATCGGCTTTTAAGTTTGTTTCTAGAGCGCCGCTCTAGAGAAGAAAATTAACCCTGATTTGGGGGTAAATATATTGCTCTCCTGGCTGGGAAAGTTCTATTTTTTTGGTATCCAGATTTTCAACAATCAATCCCAATGAAACAAAGCTTTTTACCCAATCCCAATCTAAATCTCCAGCTTTCCCTCCCCGCTCCAACTCCTGACGAACCAAGTCCCGCAAGAGAACCGTTGAAACATTTGCTGATTGGTTCTCCTCAAGCGGTGAGGGGTGAAATTAAAAGATTGCACGTCCTTGGTTACGCCGAAGTTGGTGCGTGGAGTCCCCTCCAACCAATGGCTAACAGAAGGGAGATGATGAGTATTTTGATCAAATATATTGTTCTCCGATAGTACAAATGCGATTTGCCGGAGGCATATCCGCTTCGCGGAATCGCACACCCATTGCACAACAAGGAAGGGGATGCGATATTTGGTTTTTGGGGCACGGCATGGCAAAATCTTCTCGTTACCAGCAAAGCCGATCGATGTTCCCTACTGAATGGGATTTTTTTTCCGTTATATATAAGCGCGCGCCTTGACCATTATGAAAATAACAATATCAGAAAAAGAACAGAAAAGTCAAGGGATGCGGGATTGATATCATGTATAGCTAATGGCTAATTGCTCATGGGAATATTGTCCTGATATACCATTAGCCATTAGCAATTAGCCATTAGCTATTTATCTATTAGTAGATTCCAGATATTGCTGTAAATCTTTAGTTCGTTGTTCGGTCAATCTTGCCAAACAACTCGCTTGAATCATCGGCGCCATTGTTCCACCTTCAACTTCACTGCGTTCAAAATTGCAACTAGCATCGCGATATCTAATCCACGCTTGCTGTGCAGTCACTAATTGCTGTCTGCGCGCAGCAGGTAGCTTAGGCAGCAATTGTTGGTAAACTTGATTTAACCTGCGATCCGCATTGCGATAGGCAATTCCCGCACAGGCATTCATTTCTGATTGCGTTTGAGGATTGTTACAGTTCGGTTGTTGAGCAACTTGTACGCCTGCTACATTAGACCTCTCCAAAAACTCTTGTGGGGTAGGCGTCTCGCCTGCCCTTGACTCTAGTTTATGGAAAATTATATTGGGACTTGCATTGGCAATTGTCCCCGCAGCAATTCCCAAACCGAATAGCGTTACCGTGCCAATTGTGACTAGTGAAAATTTACCCATTGCAGAAAATTTAAGTGACGGTAACTACAACTTAGCAAATGCGTTCGCGCCAGCGTGCCTCTGGCATATCGCGCCTGTCCCCATTCGTTTCTAACCGCAATATTTCTTAACTTAATTAAAAATTTACCGAATTGACAGCTAAAGTTCATTACTACTTCATATTTTTACAATATTTCCTAGGGAAATTAGTATATTTTTAACCATAGAAATGAAATAGGTAAATTTCATGAAAAAAAAACTGAACGCCCTTCAAGCTTCCTTCGTTCTCAGTACATTAACCGCCTTTTGTCTAGGCGCATCCTCTGCCAGTGCCGCCTTATTAGTCGGCAATACCAGAGGTGACAACGTACTCCTATTTGACGAGCAAAACGGACAATTACTTGGGGATTTCATTCCTGCTTTTGGCTTGTTTGTCAAGCGCGCAGCAAAAATGGCAGCCGCTACACAAACGAAGGTGTACCTCATACGGCTGCAATCCGCTATAAGATCCAGATGACATAAACTTTGGCCCCGACGGTAACCTTTACATCTCTAGGGGAAGAACCCCCGAAACTTCCGCCATTTTGCGCTACGACGGCAAAACCGGGCAATTCCTGGATGTTTTCGCCTCTGGCGGCGGGTTATTGCGCCCCTATGGTGCGGCATTCGGCCCCGATGGTTATCTCTACGTCAGTAGTTTCCTCACCGACCAAATTTTGCGCTACGACGGCAACACAGGTGCGTTTGTCGATGTATTTGCTTCAGGCAATCGTCAACCAGGAGGATTAAACGGCCCAGACGATTTGCTATTCGGGTCTGATGGTAGTCTTTATGTAACTACTCAAGGCAGCGTCGCGATTAACGGCAGTCCTGATTTTAGCTTTGGTCTTCCCAGCCAAGTGTTGCGTTTTGATATAAATACAAAAACATCTACAGTATTTATAGATCAGCCAGCACCATCACCCGACAGTGTTGGATTTGTTAGTTTTCTCGGACTAGCTTTTGGCCCCAACGGAGACTTGTTTGTCAGCGATTTTGCTAACGATATTAGACGTTACGACTTGGCAACAGGAGCGTTAGTTGATACTTTATCGACCAATTACACGGGGACTATTCCGAGTAACAATTTCATCGGTAACTTGACCTTTGGGCCAAACAACGAGCTTTACACCGTCGGCTTTGATTTTACAAACAATAACTTTGGCGCAATTCTCCGTTATGACGCAGTGACGGGAAACCCCTTGCCTTCACCGGGTAATAGCGGTTCCATTTTCGTACCCACTAACAGTCGGCTGTTGCGTCCTATCGGCATCACGTATACTTCAGAGAGGCTTACTCCCGTACCTGAGCCTACTACAACTGCTGGTTTACTGACAATAGGCGCTTTGTTCTCAGTTTCGCTGCTAAAACGTCAACGCAAACAAATTAATTAACGGAAGTTGCTAATTGCTAATTGCTAATTGCTAATTGCTAATTGCTAATTGCTAATTGGTAATATAGCATTTTTCCTGATTGAGCCATTAGCCATTAGCTGCACGTTTGAGTCGGTGTAGGGACACGGCATCCAAAACCTGATCTACAAGCAAACATTTGATGATTGCCGTGTCCTCTGAAAAATCGTCGGTGTAGGGACACGGCATCCAAAACCTGATCTACAAGCGAACATTTTATGATTGCCGTGTCCCTCTGAAAAATCGTCGGTGTAGGGACGCATCCAAAACCTGATCTACAAGCGAACATTTGATGATTGCCGTGTCCTCTGAAAAATCGTCGGTGTAGGGACACGGCATCCAAAACCTGATCTACAAGCAAACATTTGATGATTGCCGTGTCCTCTGAAAAATCGTCGGTGTAGGGACGCATCCAAAACCTGATCTACAAGCGAACATTTGATGATTGCCGTGTCCTCTGAAAAATCGTCGGTGTAGGGACGCATCCAAAACCTGATCTACAAGCGAACATTTGATGATTGCCGTGTCCTCTGAAAAATCGTCGGTGTAGGGACGCATCC
>NZ_BLAY01000062.1 GCF_020521235.1 Microseira wollei NIES-4236
GGAAAAGAAAGACAGGCGATACCTGAGGGAAAAGAAAGACAGGCGATACCTGAGGGAAAAGAAAGACAGGCGATACCTGAGGGAAAAGAAAGACAGGCGATACCTGAGGGAAAAGAAAGACAGGCGATACCTGAGGGAAAAGAAAGACAGGCGAGGACGCCTATCCCACTCAATGAAATTGCGACGCCTATCCCACTCAATGAAATTGCGACGCCTATCCCACTCAATGAAATTGCGACGCCTATCCCACTCAATGAAATTGCCTTTCTTAATTTAATTGCAGGTCAGAAAGCTTTAGCAGCTTCTGCTTATGGGGTGGCATCCAAATATTTGAATGCAGGGATAGAACTGCTGGCAAAAAATAGCTGGCTGCGTGCCTACGATCTAACCCTAGCACTTTATGAATCAGCCGTAGAGGCAGCCTACCTCAATGGCGACTTTCAACAGCAGAGTAAGTTAACTGAAGTGGTGCTGCAAAAAGCTAAAACTCAACTCGATAAAGTGAAAGTTTCTCAAGTTAAAATTAAAGCTTGCATAGCACAGACACAATTGCCAGAAGCCGTTGAGATAGCTTGGCAAACTGTTTCGTTACTCGGGGTAAATATTCCCAAGCAACCAAGCCGTGCAGACTTGGATGAAGCTTTGTTAGAAACCGCAGCGAAATTAGCAGGAAAAGAATTTTTAGATTTAATAGAATTGCCCCCCATGTCCGATCCAATTGCCCTGGCAGTGATGCGGCTGTTAGCGAGTGCTAATGCTGCGGCTTATACCGCCAATCCTCAACTATTGCCGCCGATCATATCCCAGCAGGTTAACTTATCGCTTGAGTATGGTAATGCTGATGTATCTCCCTTGAGTTATGCTTATTACGGTGCTATCCTTTGTGGTTCGGTGGTATCGATTGAGTCCGGCTATAAATTTGGTCAGGTGGCTTTAAAACTTTTAGATAAATTAGAAAATCAGCAAATATTAGCTCGGACGATCGATTTAGTTTATGGAACGATCCAAGGTTGGAAATTTCATCTTAAGTCTACTTTAAAACCTTTACATAATGCCTATGAAATTGGCAAAGATAACGGCTGTTTTGAATGTGCCGGGTATAGCATTGTAAAATATTGCTATTATTCTTTTTTAACTGGACAGCCTTTGAACGAGCTAGAACAAGAAATGAAAACCTACACTGAGGTTTTAGCTCAACATAAACAATTGACAGCCGTTAATTATCTCGAACGAGATAGACAGGCTATTTTGAATTTAATCGAAGGTTCTCTTTTGCCAGGTGTTTTGACGGGGAAAGTTTATGATGAGTGGGAAAAATTACCGATTTACGAGCAAGCAAACGATTATTACGGACTGTTATATTTATATTTAAATAAATTAATACTTAGCTATTTATTTGAAGAGTATTCTCAAGCGATCGCCTACGCTAACCTAGCAGAAACTTACCTGGATGGGGGAACCGGGTTAGCTCTAGTTGCCGTCTTCTATTTTTACGATTCTCTAGCGCGACTGATGGTATACCCAGAGTTGGCAAGTGAAGAGCAAGCAAAGATTATCAAAAGAGTCAATGTTAATCAGAAAAAAATGAAATATTGGGCGAATATCGCGCCGATGAACTATTTACATAAATACGCTCTAGTCGAGGCAGAAAGGCATCGAGTTTTAGGGCAATATCTGGAAGCGATGGACTATTGCGATCGCGCGATCGCCGGTGCTAAAAAAAACGAATACATCCAAGAAGAAGCACTTAGCAATGAGCTGGCAGCTAAACTTTATTTAAATATGGGAAAAGAAAAAATTGCCCAAGTTTATATGCGGGATGCTTGCTACTGCTATACCTGCTGGGGAAGTCAGGCAAAAGTCAAAAAATTGTCAGATAAATATCCCCATTTAATCACTGAAAATTGGACGAAAAATAGCGTTAAATATTCAATCACCAGTCACATAACTACTAGCACTAGCTCAACGGAAATTTTAGATATAGCGACGGTGATTAAAGCATCTCAAGCGATTTCTGGCGAAATCGTCCTAGAAAAGTTACTGGCTAAGTTAATGAAAATTATGATCGAGAATGCCGGGGCACAAGTTGGCTATTTAATTTTACATTCCCAGGCATATCCAGGGAACGAGTCAGGGCAATTGCTGATTGAAGCTTCCGGTTCAGTGGATAATGAAAACATCGCTGTTTTGCAATCTATTCCCGTTGAAAACTGTCTGCCTGTTTCGGTTATTAATTATGTAGCGCGGACTAAAGAAATAGTCGTGAACCACGATGCTGCTAATATGGGAAGATTTACCGATGACCCCTATATTAAAACTTATCAGTCTAAATCTATCTTGTGTGCGCCAATTATAAATCAAGCTCAACTGAGCGGGCTGATCTATTTGGAGAATAATTTAACGACAGGAGCATTTACAAGCGATCGCATCGAAGTAATCAACCTGATTACTGCTCAAGCTGCTATCTCGATTGAAAATGCTTTATTATACAGCAACTTGCAGCATACCAAGCAGCAATTAGAACACTATTCTCACACCCTAGAAGTTAAAGTAAAAGAACGCACCCAGGAATTAGCAACGGCTAAAAAATCCGCTGAAGCTGCTAGCCTTGCTAAAAGCGAATTCCTCTCCAATATGAGCCACGAACTGCGAACCCCCCTCAACGGCATTTTGGGTTATACCCAAATTTTGCAACGAGACAGCAGTTTAAAAAATAAACAAAAAGAAGCGATTAATATTATACATCAATGCGGCGGTCACTTGTTAACTCTAATTAATGACATTCTCGACCTCTCCAAAATTGAAGCCGGGAAAATGGAACTCTGTCCCAGTGAAATTGATTTTGATTTCTTCCTGCAATGCGTTGTAGAAATCTGCCGCATCAAAGCCGAACCCAAAAACATTTCGTTTACTTACCAACCTTCAAAGCAACTACCAAAGAGCATTTATACTGACGAAAAGCGGTTGCGTCAAGTTTTAATTAATCTCCTGGGTAATGCAATCAAATTTACCGAAGAAGGGGGAGTAACTTTTAAGGTAGAGGTAATTGGTAATGGGTCATTGGTAATAGGTAATGAAGCCAATGATAACCGATTACCAATTTGTCAAATTCGCTTCCTAATTCAAGATACTGGCGTTGGCATGAGTGAGGAGGAAATAGCACAAATTTTCTTACCTTTTGAACGGGTAGGCGATAAAGCTCGTTTGGTAGAAGGAACTGGACTCGGACTGGCAATTAGCAAAAAAATAGTTAACATGATGGGGTCTACCATCAACGTTAAAAGTCAGCTGGGAGAAGGCAGCACTTTTTGGATAGATTTAGATTTACCAGTCATCGTCGGTAACACAAAATCAAGTCAATCTAAGCACAATGAAATGATTATTGGCTACGAGGGAAAACAGCAGAAAATTTTAGTAGTAGACGACAAATGGCAAAACCGCGCCGTTTTGAAAAATATGCTCGAACCCCTGGGTTTTATTATTGCAGAAGCTGCCAACGGTGAGGAAGGTATAGAAATTGCTCGCGCGCTACAACCAAACCTAATAATTATCGACCTCGTTATGCCAGTATTAGACGGTTTTGAAATGATGCGCCAGTTGCGGCGGTTACCGGAATTTCAAGCAGTTCCGATAATTGCTTGCTCTGCCAGCGTTTATAATATCGATCGGCAAAAGAGCATCCAAGCAGGCAGCAACGATTTTCTCTCTAAACCAGTCGTCCTAGAAAATATGTTAGAAAAATTACAACTGCATTTAGGACTGGAATGGATTTATGAACAAAAAAATCCTCAACTCCCACCAGAGATAGAAAATGCACACCAGCTCGCTACGATCGTACCACCACCCGCAGAAGCACTCGCCCGACTGTACGATCTAGTGCGACAAGGACTGATTTTCGAGGTAGAGGAAGAAGCGTCAAGACTTGAACAAGAAAATGAAGAATTTGTTCCCTTCTGTACAAAAATTTTACAATTCGCCCAAGAGTTTGAAGTCGAAAAAATCTTACATTTTCTTGAATCTTATATCAACCCCGGTTAAATTAGAAGGGGTGGGTTCAATCCCAGAACTTTAATTGAGTAAAAATCCGGGGGCAGAACTATGAATCAATCGCCACAAAAAGAACCTATATTAATCGTTGACGACACTCCCAACAATTTGAAAGTTTTATCCCAAGCTTTGACCGACGCTGGCTATACAGTTGCGGTTGCAAAGAGTGGCGAAACGGCGATTAAACAAATCGAATATAAACCGCCAGCGCTGATCTTGCTAGATATACTGATGCCGGGAATGGATGGTTTTGAAACATGCGATTGCCTAAAATCCAATCCCGCAACAAAAGACATTCCGGTTATATTTATGACCGCTTTAACCGATACGGTTGATAAAGTTAGAGGTTTGTCCCTTGGAGCGGTAGATTATATTACCAAACCCTTTCAAATTGAAGAAGTTTTAGCCCGCGTTAAAACTCACTTAGAAGTCAGACGTTTAAATATCACCTTGGAGCGGCAAAATTCGCGTTTAAAAGAAGAAATTGACGCGCATCAAAAAGCTCGCGCCGCCTTGCAACAACTCACCGAAGAATTAGAACAACGGGTACAACAGCGAACCGCAGAACTTTCTCAAGCACTCGATGAATTACGCAAAAGTCAAGAAAAATTAGAATACGATGCCTTCCACGATTCTTTGACGGGATTACCGAATCGCGTCTGGTTAATTAAGCGGTTAAAAAACTTAATTGAAGCGAATTTAAGTTATACCGTGCTGTTTGTTGACCTGGATCGGTTTAAGGTGATTAACGATAGTCTGGGACATATAACCGGAGATGAACTTTTAAAATGGGTTGCAGTCAGAATGCAAGCTTGTTTGAAAGCACCCAACACCGCAATCAGGATGGGTGGGGATGAGTTTGTCATATTGTTAGAAACAGGAGAAGCTACAGAAGTTGCGCGACAATTGCTCGAACAATTAAGCATGCCATTTAACTTCAACGATTACGAAGTTGTTATCGGGGCTAGCATCGGGATTACTTCCAGTAAAATGGGTTACCAAAACCCTATGGATGCGCTCAGAGATGCAGATATTGCCATGTATCGATCCAAACAAGAAAGCAACGGTGGCTATCAGGTATTTACACCCGAAATGCAAGCATCCGCTCTCGCTCGGATGCAGATGGAACACGATTTGCGGAAAGGGATTGGCTCTGAAGAATTTTGCCTTCACTACCAACCAATTTTATCTTTAAAAACCAGAGAACTCAAAGGTTTTGAAGCCCTCTTGCGTTGGAATCATCCCAAGGGAAGAATCTCGCCCGCTCAATTTATCCCCCTGGCGGAAGAAACAGGTTTAATCAATCCTTTAGGCTGGTGGATCGTGCGCGAAGCTTGCAGCCAGTTACAACGTTGGCAAACTGAATTTCCCGACTTTCCCCTCAGCCTTAACATCAATTTCTCCCCGGTACAGTTTAATCAAGCCAATCTGTTTGAAAAACTCGCAGAAATTTTGCAAGAAACAGGTGTGACTCAGAATTGCATCAGAATAGAAATTACCGAAAGTTGTCTGTTAAACAATCCTAACCTCGACTTAAATTTATTGAAAAGCATGGGTTTAGAGTTATGTATAGATGATTTTGGGACGGGCTACTCTTCGTTGAGTCGCTTGCATGAATTACCAATTCATACTTTAAAAATAGACCGTTCTTTTGTAGTTCAATTAACTCCAGAAGACCGGGATACGGCGACGATAAAAATAATTTTAATGCTGGCTAAAAACCTGGGATTAGAAGTAGTAGCAGAAGGTATAGAAACAGAATTTCAATTAGAAAAACTGCGAGAACTTGGATGTAATTGGGTACAAGGGTATTTGTTATATAAACCCCTCGATCCTCAAGCGGCAACGGAAGTGATTAGAAGCTTTTATCAAAAACACTTTACGCGGTAACATTGCCAGGAATTACGCAAATCAACGTTTCTCTGAAAAATGGCTAATTGCTAATTGCTAATTGCTCGCTTTTCAATTGCCAAAAGAGCAGCCAGCGATTATCTATTAACTCAAGTTGCTAGTTATCTCTCTGGGAGCGGCTAATGGCTAATGGCTAATGGCGAGATTGGTAAAAATCCAAGATTAGCAATTAGCAAGCTTGCCAGCTTGCAACGCCAAAGTTTATAACTAGCAACTTGCGTTATTAGCAGTTACACAACCGTTGCAAGAGGACATGATATTACGCAAATCACCGTTTCTCTGAAAAATGGCTAATTGCTAATTGCTAATTGCTCGCTTTTCAATTGCCAAAAGAGCAGCCATTAGCGATTAGCTATTAGCAGTTACACAACCTTTGCAAGAGGACATGATATTACGCAAATCACCGTTTCTCTGAAAAATGGCTAATTGCTAATTGCTAATTGCTCGCTTTTCAATTGCCAAAAGAGCAGCCAGCGATTATCTATTAACTCAAGTTGCTAGTTATCTCTCTGGGAGCGGCTAATGGCTAATGGCTAATGGCGAGATTGGTAAAAATCCAAGATTAGCAATTAGCAAGCTTGCCAGCTTGCAACGCCAAAGTTTATAACTAGCAACTTGCGTTATTAGCAGTTACACAACCGTTGCAAGAGGACATGATATTACGCAAATCACCGTTTCTCTGAAAAATGGCTAATTGCTAATTGCTAATTGCTCGCTTTTCAATTGCCAAAAGAGCAGCCATTAGCGATTAGCTATTAGCAGTTACACAACCGTTGCAAGAGGACATGATATTACGCAAATCACCGTTTCTATGAAAGAAACAAAGGTGTTTGGCATCAAAAGTCTTGTGGTACAGGCCAAAATCCTACCTCTGCCGCGCCCCTAAGATGCGATCAAAACAACTAAGCTTCAATCACCACTCGCAAATTCCCTCGCTTTTTAGCCACGCGACAAGAAGTTGTGTTTCCCGTCCGCTGGAACTCCAAATCCAACAAAGTAGCACCAACTTTTAAATTTTCCAGCCGTAAAGATGAAATCGATTCTGGCAGTGCCGGATCGATAATTCGCAAGCAGTTATTCGGCGCATCGGGAACCAAATTGATCATCATGTGCAGCAGCTGAAAAATACTGCCCGTTGCCCAAGCTTGGGGGGAACAAGCGACGGGATACCGCACCGGAGTACTGTCACCATTACGTTCGTAACCGCAGAATAGTTCTGGCGGACGCTGATAAGGTTGATACAGGGTCATATCTATCAACCCCTGCGCCAATTCTAGAGCTTGATCGATCAACCCCAGACTACGCAACCCCATCGCGATTAGGGCGTTGTCGTGAGGCCATACCGAACCGATATGATACCCCATCGGATTATACGCGGGGGATAAACTGCTCAGGGTCCGAATTCCCCATCCGTTAAACATATCCGGCGCGCGCAATCGTTCGGCGACGCTATAAGCACGCTCTGGCGTCAGAATGCCCAAACTCAAACAATGCCCTGGATTAGAAGTGATGCTATCAACTCGCTGGCAATCGCCATCCAATGCCAAGGCGCAAAAACCCTCGTCTTCTAGCCAAAAATCGCGATTAAACCGGGTTTTTAAATCCCTTGCTTCTTCTTGCCACCGATCTGCTAAATCGATTCGCTTTTTCAGCCGCGCAATTTCCGCCAGACGCACTTTCGCCGCATAAACATAACCCTGCACTTCACACAAGGAAATCGGCGGCGATGCCAGCTGTCCTTTGCGATTGATCATACAATCACCAGAGTCTTTCCACCCCTGGTTGACCAAACCGCGATTAGAACGACAGGAATAGCTGAGATAGCCAGTTTCCGCACAATTGCGATCGATCCAATCCATCGCCGCTAAGGCATTGGGCCACAACCGATCTAAAGTTTCAATATCCGCAGTCCAAGCATAATACTCGGCATAAAGCATCAACCACAACGGCGTCGCGTCTACGGTACCGTAGTAAGGCGTGTGGGGTATTTCTTGACAGCGCGCCATTTCGCCAAAGCGAATTTCGTGCAAGATTTTACCGTATTGCTCGTCGCGCCAATCATCGTCGGTTTTGCCTTGGTATTCGGCTAGGATGGTGAGGGTTTCTCTTGCGATCGCCGAATTCAGCATCAAAGTTTGCGACGCCGCAATAATCGAGTCGCGTCCAAACAACGTGGAAAACCAAGGCACTCCCGCAGATAGCACCTTTCCCTTACCAAAAGTCTGCCGCAGCAAGTAAGCATCTTGTTCCGCACGCGAGATCGCTTGGTTAAACATACTCCGATCCGAACTAATCCGCGTACTCTGATGCACCCAATGTTGCTCCTCCATTAACTCCGCCGCCTTCGCTTGCACCAAAGTAACGGGTGCGTCAACTCGCGAAACGGGACGGTTATTCATAAACATTTGCAGCCGATAACCCAATTTAATACTTTCATGGGACTGCAACTCCAGCTGCCAAATTGCCGTGTATCCCTGGAACGAGTCTGGCGTGCGATGGTGAAACTCGATGCGCGATTCCATCACCGAGCCATCCAAACCTTGGTAAGCTAGCGTCAGATTGCCCGTTTCTTCTTGAGCTGGTTTGCCCTCGCGCACCGCGCGCAACAGTTGACCCCGCTTTTGCCGCGAAAATCCCCGGACTTCAAATAAATCGACAAAATCGGCGTCAAACGTGATGCTGAGTTCAAAACTAACCGCGCCGGTACTGTAATTACATACCTCTATTTCTGAAAACAGCGCGCCGTTGAGAACGATTTCGCGCCGAATTCCCAAGGTGTCGGCATTGATACGCCCTTCAATTTTTGGGTTCGTACACAACACCGAAAGCATAAATCCTTTATCGGCGGTACTGTTGAGTAAAACCGGCGCGCGACCTTCTATTTGCAACTCCAGGCGCGAAAGAAACCGCGTATCGTTGCAAAACAGCCCCATGCTGGCTGATATGTCATCTCTTAAATTAAAATTACAAGCAATATTGCCCAGGGTATCGGTGACCAAAAACATGTCATCGTCTTTGAGTGTAAGCGTTGGCTGGGGTTCTTCGTTGACGACGCAAGGCCACTCTGGGGTGGGCAATTCCTCGGCGGGGATAAAAGTTTGACCTTCGAGTTCAATAATATTCGGTGACATTACTAGCTGTTTTCTCTCCAATCTAAGGTTTCCAAAAGACGAAATTTTGCTGACCGGGTTGCTGGTGTCAACAAAATTACACGATGGATATCCGGTGGCATCGATATTGTATGGGGCGACGGGGTGGGGTCGGTTTAATTGGGTTATTTGTCTCTCTCAAAAGTTATTGGTAAAACCCGCACCTACAGCACCGAAAACATACGATATCGCACAAACGGACACCATATGCAGGCTGCTTGAAGGTTGACAAAATTGAACGTTTAAGCAGCCCGATCGACCATCTTTCTATAAATCTATTCATAACGAAAATTTCGGACATTTGCTAGGATTTAGTTTCTTTTTTATTGATTTTTTTAATTTAACTGAAAATCTTAAGAAAACCAAATTTTTTTGGCTATAATTAACCATTTTTTGATATATAACGCCAGTTGCTATTTATAAACAAGGGCGTTGCAAGCTGGCTAATTGCTAATTGCTAATATAGGATTTTTACTGAGATTAGCCATTAGCCTCGTGACCCAGGCGGTCGCCTGGGAACGCCATTAGGTGCTATGCATGAGATAACTAGCAAATTGAGTTAATAGCTAATGGCTAATGGTATAACTGCCAAATCTTCCCATCAGCAATTAGCAATTAGCAAGCTTGCAATTAGCAAGCTTGCAACTAGGGTTATAAAGCTTGTTCCAAGGATTCGAGTTTATATTCAACCGTTAATCCTGGCAGTCCCTCTAGTTTTTCTTCAAGTGGCATTTCTACGGTTACTGGCGGCACTAAAATAGTTAATCCTCTAGGAATGCACTCAACTTCAAGGGGAGTAGTACCGACAATTTCTCCATCTAAAACAACTTTTTGGGGCGGATTTGCGGTAATTTTGCAGCGTTTGGCGCGCAGATAACCGATATCATCTCGATTGGTAGCATTGCCGGTAAGTGCGGTGCGGAATAAATGATACGAAGCTGCGATCGCTCCTGCTACATTCGCTGGTGCTACCACCGTTAGGTCTAGCAAACCATCATCGACAATCACACCAGCAGGGCCTTGCGCCAAAATCGAGGTAGCCGGTGCAGCATTGGCAACCGTGACGGCAACGGCGTTTACTGTGATAATTCTATCCTCGGTTTCGATCTCGGCCTCAAATGCTTCCATTTCTTGCAGCTGTTTAAATCCAGCCAAAATATAAGCGAGCAAACCAAAGCGATTTTTGGCTTCTCGGTTCGCTTTTTCCACCGTTTCTGCTTCAAACCCAATCCCGGCTAACAATACCATCGGTTTGCCATTACAGAAAGCGGCATCGACTTGGCGCGTCGCCCCGCCTAAAATAGTCTCGCAGGCAGCTGCGATGGTATCGGGAAGACCTAAAGCAGAGGCAAAAGCATTGGCAGTGCCTCGGGGAATTACTCCTAAAGGAATATTGCTTCCCACCAAAGCAGCAGCAACCGCCGAAAGGGTGCCATCGCCGCCAGACGCGATCAGCGCCTCCACCCCGCGCGCGATCGCGCGTTTTGCCAATTCGTCAGCGTCCACTTCTGCTGTGGTCAGAAGTATTTCTAAATCGATCTCTGGCGCCAAAATTTTGCGAATTTGGGCTAAATCTTGGTCTGGGTCGCTTTGACCTGCTACAGGATTAAAGATTAGGCAAGCAGAACGGGTCATAATCAATTTCAGATATTAGATGATAAAAAGTGACAGCGCTGTTTGTTCTCAAGCGCTGCGGTTATAGCGGGAAAGCAGGCGCATGAGGTACACCGAGAGTTTGTGTAGCGGGTATTTGTGCACCCGCTACACAAACGACGCCTTAAGGCTTTCCCTCACTCACTTGCAATCTGCTGTAATGTCAGCAGCCTATAACCCTTGCATCTGACGTTTACTGCCACTAAACTAACAGCGGCTCGTCACCCTTCGCGACTATCCCAAGTAATAAAAACCAAAAATGCCAGACCCGTTAATGTATAACCAGGATGCTTTTGTCGTCCTCGAACCCAACCAAACCGAACAATTCCTGATGCCGGAGGAATTGTTAGAAAAGCTCAAGCAGATTTTGGCGCAGCGACAGGATGATTTACCCCGCGATCTGCAAAAATATACTTCGGTTGAACAACAAGCTCAGTATTTGCTCGAAACTTCCTGCGAACTCGATGTCGGTCCAGGACAGTATTTGCAGTGGTATGCGGTGCGATTCGAAAAGTAATTGGTAATTGCAGATTTGAGATTGCAGATTGCAGATTTAATCTAAAATCTCAAATCTAAAATCTCAAATCTAAAATTAATAAAGTTTGGTAACGCAACGCCACGGGGATCTTGACAGTTGTCCCCAATCGGGCTATTGTCTCTGTTTAAGGTTGCTCTAGTTCATCGACAGCAACCCTTGTCCACCCAAAAACCTAGAATCGCTATCCAAAGCCGCTGCAAACGGCAATGGACAGCTTGACCCCCCAAACTGCCAAAAACAGTCGGGAGGCTAATTGAGAATTTTAACATTCTCTGGAGCCACCCTGCTTTGCGCTGCCTGCGGGGTGGCTAGATTTTTTGGATTTCCCAGCCAAAAAATAGGAGAAAATATCATGGCAGAAGAGTTTTTGTCGGACTCTAGCGGATCTGCGCGTCCAAATTCTGACGCAGGAGAACCGGAACGGGAACGCACCCTCGTTTTTGATTATCGGTACTCGCGAGGGGGTGATGGCAGAAATCCGCAAGTTTTACGCCATCGGATTTGCTCAGGTCGATGATTGGAGTCGCCTGACGCCAGTACCCAATTCGGATCGGGTGATGAGCATCCTGGGCAAGCTATCGCAAACCAGGATCTACCGATTCATCGACTCCGAAGTCGGGACGGTAAGATCGGGACTGACGCAAAGAAACCGGGTTTCTCTACGCAGAAACCCGGTTTCTGATCTCAAGTCCGGTCGAAAAGGTTGTATATAACGCAAGTTGCTAGTTACATCAAGCGGTACTGGTAATGGCTAATGGCTAATGGCTAATGGGTAGTTGTCAAGAAGGCAAAAGCCTGTTAACCCAATTAGCAATTAGCCATTAGCAATTAGCAAGCGAGCAATTACCGCTGTCACAAGTTATAACTAGCAACTTGGGTTATATAGTTTTTTATGCTGTAGGGGCGGGTTTTACCAATCAATCCGTGGAACCATGAGATATCTCTTTAAACCCTTCCTTTGTTTACGCTACCGATGCAACCGGATTTGATATAACTAGCAACTTGGGCTACTAATTCTTTACGCTGCAGTTTTAATCAGCGCCATTTCCACCCGATCGGTATCGGGTTGGGTCAACTCTACTTTGATATTGGGGCCAAAGTATTTTTCCATTTTCTGCTGCTTTTCTTGCCAGCTTTCAAAGGAAACCTGCGGGGATTCAAATTCCAGCACCAAAGTGTAAGCACCTTCAGTTGCTCTTTCGCGTATCCCCACAACCAGGGGTAGTTGTTCGTTTGAGGAACCCAAACCCAAGTAGGCAAGCGCTCGATCTAAATGGGCGACTTGACCGTAGCAATAGCGGGTAATGTCTTTGCGGATTTTATTTTGAGTTGTAGTTGCTTGTTGTTCCCTCAGCGCCAGCACCTCTGGAGTGGTAGGTTGAGAAAACGGCACTGGCTTGAGTTCCGCTGTTTTCAGCGCCAGTCCGCCCAAAATCAGTGGAATCCCGTAGAAGAATCCTGCCAAGTTCAGGGTGGCGTAATCGGCAACGTAGGCGTACACTCCCACGGAGGTTAAAACGAAACCCAGCCCCAAGCCTAAAGTTGCCAAAGAAATTTGACGTAACATGTTGGATAGATACAAAAATTAGCAATCTTTATTATTTTCCCTGTATCGGTGACAAGATATAGGCAACACGCACCCGTAGCGATTCAAACAGTGCCCAATACTGGCGGCGACGGTGCGATATGCCAAGGGCTAGCTGCGCGAACGCGATTCTCCTGTACGCTGACTTTGGTCATAGGTTTTATCCTTGCTGGAAGGGTACTATGTCTGTGTTGGGAAAAATTGGGAAGAATACTGGTAGCAAGCCAAAGCAGCGCTAACTTTAATTATTATCAAAGGGCCTACACATGACTTCTAATGAAGATCGGCAACCTAATGGGGCGCGTGCCTTATTCGAGCAGATCAACTCGCTTAAGAGGGAAGATGAAACGCTGTATAACATCCTGGCTGTCGATGTTTGGGCTTTAGCCAAAACGATGGATGAGTTTCAACCAGGGTTTTGGACTGCTTTCATGAAAAATCGCGAAAAGGCGCTGAAGCGATTTATCGCCGAATCTGTGAAGAATAAACCTCAAGAAACTCAAAGACCACCATTTTTACGCTAAAAGCTTCCTTGGAGCCAAATCTTGACAAATAAACTTAAAAATGATATATGTTGCGCTCAACCAGAGCCAGTCAATTAAACTGATGGTTGGTGTAGTTAAGCAAAAATATGATAGACCCAAAAACGATTCGCGAACGAATTGCCGTGATTGAAAGCAAGCGCGATACTTTGTTGCGGCTGTTGGAGCAACCAGACTTGGGCACCCTGAGAATAGACGTAAACCAAGCACTGGAAGAAATGGACGATCTGATCGAGGAGTTTAAACGCACTTTTGGCGAAACCGACACCCAATAAAACATCAAGCTTGCCTGTTTACTCCAAAAGCCGTTGAATTAAGATTCAATGCTGCTCTTAGTGCCTAACTCCTTGACCAGCGAGATCAGATCTTGGGTATTGGTGTCTTTGCGGCAGAATGCATCTACGCAGGCGGCTGGGTTGATTGCGGCAGCCTGCGCTTCTTCCATTGCCGAGTAAGCGATGATTTGAGTTTGAGGATTAATCTGTTTGATTTGGCTGGAGGCAAGCCAACCGTCCATCACGGGCATCTGTAAATCTAGAATAATTACATCAGGCTCGTGATTTTTTACCATTTCTACGGCTTCTTGACCGTTTTTGGCCACGCCAACTAGCTGGATATTGCTCTGGCTAGTTAAAGCTAACTTTAAGCTTAAACGGGTTAACTCGTGGTCATCTGCCACCAGCACACGTAAATTAGAACGGGAGCATGTCAACATTATGTCCTCAGATGATTCCCAGCAGTAATTGATCCATCTAATTTAGTAAAATTAAATGCGGTTCGCCTCTACCATCAGAGCGATTAGTTAACCAAAGATGCAAGTAAATTCGGGCTGATGCCGGATATAAACATAAAATATTTTTTATTTACATAAATTTATCAGAAAAATATTTAAGTACAAACTTGAGTCGATTGAGTAAATTCTCAGTTGATTGATGGCAAAAAGCGATTATACTGCACGCCGGCGGCGGACAGGCTGCGAGAGCGCCAGCTTCACACAATCTTTAAATTTCTGCCCATTTCACCATCAACCTGCGGCAGTTGGAGAGCAACCGCGATTGATCCGGAGGATGAAAGACTTAACGAGGGATTTTAATCGCTTGACCCTCCCCCCTCTTAGAGGGGGATTCTACAAGGAGGCGAAGCAACGGTCTCTTGACACGTTGCTCCGCTTTTTACTTGCCAATTTCCACAGGAAAATCCTGGGCGGGGAGGTCAACGTCCCCCTAGACACTCCACTCAGATCGAGTCCAAGTGTTGCGCTTACTTTGGTTATGATATTGGCTGCTCCGTTAGCATCAGCATTGACATAAAAGTTGTTCGCAGCACGGAACAACCCGCGCTTAACTCGCGATCCCTTCGACTTCCAGTCTTTGGGTTTCTCACCGTATTTAGGAACTGTATCGCCGTCTAAAAAAGATGCTACCGACGCATCAGCTTCTTCAGTTTCGATAAACTGTATGCCGTATTGTTCGCACAACTGAGCAATACGGCATTTTAATTTAGCTGTTGGGATTTGAACAAAAGATTGGTTATTGCGCTTGCCAATATTTATTTCTTGTTTAATTCCCTGATTCCAGCCAAAAACAATGCGCCCAATTTTATGATCCCAGCAGTGATTAATGACAATTATTGCCGCTTTATTGATGGCCGAAGCGCATCTGTCGATTGCGCTTTTCCGTTAAATGAGCAAGCCGCTTCGACCAAAATCCTTGTGGCTTGTCTTCTTTAATTTTGGCGACCGATTTGTTAAACCATTGGTTTAGGGATTTGACGTGTCGCCCATCAATAATGAAAGAGGTATTGATGTTGCTGACGCAGGTTAACCAATTAGTCACCCCGCTATCAACGCCCAGCACCCGCGATGGATATAGTACAACTGGTACTTTATTTTGAACGTAAACCCACTCGGCATAAAAGCATCGATTGCGAGGCAGTATCCGCACTTCTTTGATATTTTCAAACCGCAGGTTGGATGGCATGGTTAACCAGAATGCTTCTACCCCAAACCAAGTTTTACAAAGCTGTCCCATTGGGAAGCGTACTTGCTTTCCTACCAGCTTTAACGCTTGCTTCGGATAGGTGGCAATCGCCATACCGTTCGATTTGCGGTATTTTGGTGGGCGTGGTTTGTTTTCCAATTCGCCCTTTTTGTAGGAACCGATCAGATCTTGAAACGATTTAAAAGATTCGGCGATGCCGTTAAGCGCTTGCTGTGCGACTTGAGAATAAACTGCACCGTAATGCAAAGAAGCTTTCATCTCTTTGCACAATACCGCGCTTCCTGCTTTGCCGTACAAAATTCTTCCGGTTTTAAAATAAATCTGACGAGCCTAGTAGATAGCACAGTTTGTTAAGTCGTTAATTTCGCTACACAGGTACTCCATTACGGGCGTTAACTCTTTGGTTTTTGGTATTAGTTCTTGTTGGCATCCGTACAAAAAAAATCACCTCCTTTGCTCAGACAAATTATACTATTTGTTAATCTACAAACTTCGTCACTTAGCAAATCTTACAGCGGATTGCAAATGAGTGAAGTACAGCCAACTGGCGCAAGGCAAGTGTAGCGGCACCCTTAAGGGTGCCGCTACACTTGCCTTGCGGTGTACCTCATACGGTTGCAATCCGCTGTAATAGCTGGATTATGACTGGCTAGATAAATCTAGCCTTTGGTTTTCATCCCCCGCATAAATGACGGGGGCTTTCAACCTAATTCTTGTAAATGCGGTTTGCAGATGTCTCAAACCTTGTTGCAATGGCACAGAACTTACTTCATGCAAAAACTGGAGGTCTTGTTGCTGACGAAGGCGATTAAAATGCTTGGGATTAGCTAGTTTTTCTGCGTCACTGGTAGTAATCAGACTGGTGATGACCACGCTCTAGGATATGGGTTGTGGCGAAAGTTCCCGCGCTTCTAGCTGGGGGTAAGCTTACATCGGGAAGGATGAGGCAGACTTCAATGGTTTTTTCTGCTTCATCTTCCCCATCTTGTTGCTCATATCATGTCCTCTTGCAACGGTTGTGTAACTGCTAATAGCTAATCGCTAATGGCTGCTCTGGAGGCAATTGAATTGCGAGCAATTAGCAATTAGCCATCCATACACTACCGATACCTAAGGACATGGTATCAGATGTGCGTCTGGGTTTTTCAAGCCAAACCGGCTGATTGTAGTGCCATATCCATCAATATTTTCTGGGCGCTTTGTTCTTTGGCATTCTCAGGAGGACGGCGTTGGATGTAACTGCCATCCGGCTGTAATTCCCAAGCTTTGCAGTTATCTGCGAGCATAATTCCCAGAATTTCTTGCAAATCTTTGGCTGAATTCGCGTCTTCTACGGGAGCGATCGCTTCGACGCGGCGATCCAAGTTGCGCGTCATCCAATCGGCACTGCCGATATAAACTTCCTCTAAACCGCCATTTTGGAAATAATAAATGCGAGAATGTTCCAAAAACCGGCCCACAATGCTGATAACGCGGATATTTTGGCTTATATCTTCGATTCCCGGACGCAGACAGCAAACACCGCGCACGATCAGGTCAATTTTAACCCCTGCCCGCGAGGCTTCGTAGAGGGCGGCAATGATTTGCGGGTCTACCAGGGAATTCATTTTAGCGACAATGCGCCCAGAAGCGCCGTTCTGGCAATGTTGAATTTCGCGGCGGATCAGGGAGAGAAAGCGATCGCGTAAATTCACCGGAGCTACCATCAGCTTACGATAAGACCGCTGCCGCGAGTAACCCGTTAGATAGTTAAACAAATCGGTCAAATCCGCCCCCAAATCTTCACGACAACTTAAAATTCCCAAATCCGTATAAAGACGAGCGGTCTTTGGATTGTAATTTCCCGTGCCGATGTGAAAGTAGCGGCGGATGCGGTCGTCTTCTCGGCGCACCACTAACACGACCTTGGTGTGAGTCTTTAAACCTACTAAACCATAAACCACGTGTACCCCCGCTTGTTCCAACTTGCGCGCCCATTGGATATTATTTTCTTCATCAAAACGGGCTTTTAGTTCCACCAAAACTACAACCTGCTTGCCATTTTCCGCTGCTGCAATCAAAGCGTTGACAATCGGCGAATCTCCTGACGTGCGGTAGAGCGTCATTTTAATTGCCAGGACATCGCGATCGCAAGCTGCTTGCATAATAAAACGCTGCACCGTTGCCGAAAATGAGTGATAAGGATGGTGTACCAACAAATCCCCGTTGCGAATGATGCTGAAAAAATCTTCTCCTTCTTCTTGCGAGTCAAAAGCGCTAGGATTGATTCCCGCCAGACGTCGCAAGCGCGGCGGTACGACCGGACTCCACGGGACATCTTTTAATTCTGGCAAGGGCAAGCCCATAAAATACATTAAATCCCCCAGTCCCAGCATCCCCTCCAATTCATAAACATCGTTTTGGTGCAAAGACAACTCTTGTATCAGCGTTTGGCGCACCGTTTCAGAAGTCGTCCCTTGAATTTCCAGCCGCACAACTGAACCCCCCAAACGACGCTTGCGGAGTTCCTGTTCAATTGCCAACAGTAGGTCATCGGCTTCATCTTCTTGCACCGATAAATCCGCATCGCGCGTAATCCGAAACGGATGGCATTCCCGAATATTCATCCCTGGAAATAAGGCTGCCAAATTGTGAGCAATCGCCTGTTCTATCGGAACGCCCTGCCAAATCGTTTTGGGCTTTGAATTTTGATTTTTTATAGCGGTTTCTAACTCGTATTTTTGTTCTATCTTGCTGTTGTTATTTCCTGGTAATTGATAATTTTCTAGCGGCAATGATATAAATCTTGGCAATACTTTTGGAACTTTAACTCTGGCAAAAAATTCTTCTTTTGTTTCCGGGTCTTGAATTACCACCGCCAGATTTAGGCTGCGATTGGAAATATAAGGAAAAGGATGACTGGGGTCAACAGCTAAAGGCGTGAGTACGGGAAAAACCTGCTCTTCAAAATACTGTTGTAGATAATTTTTCTGTTCCTGGTTCAAGTCCATGTAATCTAGGATATAAACTCCCACTTGTGCCAACTCAAACCGCATGACTTTATCAAAGTGTTGATGCTGAAGCGCTACAGAAGGACGCAGTTTATGGCAGATGGCTTCTAGCTGTTCTTGGGGCGTCCTACCATCCGGTGTCACCTGGGTTACTCTGGCTTCCACCTGTTTCTTCACACCAGCAACGCGCACCATGAAAAATTCATCCAGGTTGGCGCTAAAAATTGCCATAAACTTCAGACGTTCTAAAAGCGGCGTCTTGGGGTCGAGTGCTTCCTGCAAAACCCGGTAATTGAACTCTAACCAGCTTAATTCGCGGCTAAAGTAATATTGGGAATCGCTGAGGTTAACATCGGTGAGGGTTTTTTTAGTTTTAGGCATGATGGGCGTATGCTTAAAGAGTAGGTAGCAGCCATTTTCGATTGTAGATGGAAAGTTGTAGTTTTTCAGTTGAATTGAAGCTGAATTTTACAATCTGCTATTTCACTTGGCTCGCACCCAAGACGAGTGGGATTTCGCTAACCGAGTCAAGCCAGCTCGTCAGGCGGTCAATCTTCGCCACCATCGGGTTGCAATCGTTTTAAGTTCGCCAGGGCATAAAGCTCTACAAGTTGAATAACCTTTTTAGCTTGCTCGTCGTGGAAAACATCGCTGGTTTCTCCATCTCGCCACCAAACTGTCACTTTGAATTCGCCATCGTCGATGTTAGCTGTCACTAGGCGAATCTCGTCAAAATTTAGAAATCTCTCGGCAGAAATCTGGAGAATAATAGCCATGTTACCTGTATCATGATTGAAGGATTTAAAGCTATTTTTTTGGCAAGCGCTCGCATCCTTAAACCAGGGGCCTTTGCGATCGCAGACCGCCAAAATCTTCACCGCTTGCTTGTAATGGGGATCGTTGGGGTTCGGGGGTTTAACAATTGTGAACTTGTCGTCAAAGGGATTGTAGGTCAAAAGTAAGACCTTGTAATTAAATAATCCCTTGGGTCGCAGCGCCCAAAAGCTTTCCTTTGTTTTTTGCACAAGCCAACCTTCTTTCCCAAAGCGGGCGATGATTTCCTCGATTGTTTGGTTCATGGTTATTGTTCGATCTCAATGGGAAGTAAAAGCGATCGCCAAAGCCATTAAAATTCGCGCTCGCTACAGAAACAGAAAGCCTTTAGAGTTTAATGGTTTACACAAACAAAACCTCCTTTTCTAGACATCACCTCCTTTAAAACGGGGATTGCTCCTCATTTACCGCCGCTGGGTGAGGGGCGTCGTATCAGGCGAATTATTGCCATTTTTATAATGCTATATATTTTAAGGATGGCAATAACTTCAACATCAAGATGGCAATCCCTTAACATTGCCAGTACAATCAAAGGAAATGTTTATGACCGATACAGATGCCGAAGTCAAAACACTATCAGCACAATCAAAGGAAGTCGGAAAAGCTGCAACTTCGCCTAACCCCCGAAGGGAAGGAGAAGTTAGAGCAGCTAACGGCGGCAATGGGGATGTCGATCAGCGAACTACTGGAACAACTAAGTCGGGGACAAATAGCAATTACTCCGGTTCGCTCGCTGGGGGAATCATTGACCAGTTGATTGAGGATTACAAAGATCGACTGGAGAAGGCACGAGCTAGTGTTAAGTGGTATCAGGATGAGGAGCAAGAAATACTCAAAAGGCTGGAAGGTTTTTATCGCCTTAAAGAGTTAGAACTTCAACAAACAAAAATTGAAGAACCTGAATAAACCAGCGATCGCACCCACCGCATCGCTGGTTTTGTTTTACTGCCAGCGTGGGGTTAGCAGCGAGCGACATTTACCCCAGTCATCACCTGCTTAATTTTTCTTCCGGGTTAGCTGCCTTTGGATATCTGCCTCTGTTCGAGGCAGAGAGGTCAGCCAGTATTTTACCCATGGACTCAAATAACATTCTATACACGGGTAAAATTCCCAGTATTACACGGGTAAAATTAAGGAAATTTCACATGGGCATAAGACAAAGTGGGAAGAAAAACCAAGTACGGAGAGCCAGTCAAGGATGTGACGGTCACTCTACCTCAGACGGCAATAGAGAATCTAGACGCTTGGGCGAACAGACTAAACATGACGCGCTCAGAGCTAATAGCCAACATTGGCTTAAGTCAACTCCGAATCAGCCAAGACCAGCAGGCGCTGGGGGAATCATTAGCCAGCTGATAGAAGAAACTGAGTATCAGTTGGCTGAATATGAGGAGCAAATTGAAAAAGCTATAGCTAGTATTGAAAAGTACAAAGAGAGGGTAGAGCAACTTAAAAAACGCAAACAAGAGCTTTTACTATCTCTGGAAAACTGGAAAGCAGATGTAATAGAGAACGCAGCTATTTAATTGCATGACAATAAAAATCTATGGCGAAAGCGAAACACGCAGCCCACGGGGAAAAGAAAACGGTTCAGATAGCGATTCGGATTACTCCGACTGCCTAGGAAGCGCTCAAGAAGATGAAGCAAACACTCTCAAGAATAGTTACAGCGATTTTTATTTCTTTTGATCCCAGCGTAGGGGCACGGCGTAGATAGGATTTCGGTTTCATCAAAAACTGAAGGATGCCGTGCCCCTACTGGCTGGCACCAGGGTACGCATCCCGCCGCGTCGCTGGTTTTGTGTTGCTGCCAGCGCTGGGGGGTAACAGCGAAGCGATCGCATTCCCTCACGCTACGCTGGTGCAAGCGTTCACGAACCGAATACTTCGTCTTCGATGCCAACCCACCATTCACCTAACTTCATCAAGTCTTTGTGAATGTCGGCTAACTCGTTGGCATACTCTTCAGGGGAAAGGGTGGCGCGACGTTCTTGCAGTTTCTTCAGACGGAGTTGCACCAACAGCCAAGGCTTGTGAATGCTGTCGGTCGCTTCTAGGTATTGTGCAAGTTCTTTGCTATTCACGATCGCATGTTTCTAAGCTTTTTTACAAATTGTTACACAATTAGTACAAGAAACCCGGTTTCTTAAAGAAACCGGGTTTCTGTTCGTAGTAGCACGGCATAGGAAGAACTTTGTGCTGGCGACAAAACTTACTGAGGCCGTGCTACTACCACAAACGGGACCCGATTGAAAGCTACTTACGCAGCTGCCATATTTTGGTTGGCGAAGTCCCAGTTAACCAAGTTGTCGAGGTAGGTGGCGATGAAGTCTGGGCGTCTGTTCTGATAGTCCAGATAGTAGGCGTGTTCCCAAACATCCAAAGTCAGCAGGGGGGTTTGTCCGTGAACCACTGGGTTTTCGGCGTTGGGGGTTTTGGTGACTTTGAGGGTGCCATTTTCTAATACCAACCAAGCCCAACCGCTACCAAATTGAGTAGCAGCAGCGGTTTTGAACGCTTCTTTGAATTTGTCGTAGCTGCCGAAGTCGGCGTTAATTTTATCCGCGATCGCGCCCGTAGGAGCGCCGCCACCACCCGGTTTCATTGAGTTCCAGAAGAAAGTGTGGTTCCAGACTTGCGCGGAGTTGTTGAATATACCTGCTTTGGCTGGATCTCCAAAGCTGGTGGTGACAATTTCTTCCAAGGACTTATCGGCGAGTTCCGTATCCTTGATCAAGTTGTTGAGATTAGTCACGTAAGCCGCGTGGTGCTTGGCGTGGTGAAATGAAAAGGTATTTGCCGACATGTAGGGTTCTAGGGCGTTGGCGGCGTAGGGTAAATCGGGAAGTGTAAATGCCATTGTGTTCGATCCTCTCTAGAAGCTTTTCCCTGGCGAACTCATGCACAAGCTCACCAGCTCATAATACCGTTATTTATGATAGGACTTTCTATCAAAAGTCGAAAGATAGGCAAAGTAAGGTTTTTGTCATCTATCAATGGTGGTAGGGAAATAAAGAAATTGACTTTAAAACAGTAATGCGATCAAGAAATTTGACGCAGGAGTGATATGCCTGCGCGGGTTTGCCTATCGTAATGTGGGGTCTGGGGAGTTATAGGACAGAGGCTTCAACGAAACGAAGTGGAGTAAGCCTTTGGTACATGAACTCCCTTTGTAAAAAGCGGAAGGGTGTACCCGCTTTTTACAAACCCTTTAATCCTATGTTAGGATGACTGACATAGAGTCAATACCACCATGTTAGTATTTGAAGCAAAATTACGTGGAACGAACGAGCAGTATGCCATCTTAGACGAGATGATTCGTACTGCGAGTTTTGTGCGTAATTCGTGCTTGCGGTACTGGATGGATAACAAAGGTGTTGATAGATACGACCTCAACAAATATTGCAAAGTACTCAGAGAAGAATTTTCTTGGTGCAAAAAACTCTCGGCTCAAGCTTGTCAAGCTAGTGCCGAAAGAACTTGGAGCGCCATTGCAAGGTTCTTTGACAATTGCAAGAAAAAGGTTCCAGGCAAGAAAGGATTCCCTAAATTTAAAAAACATCAAACTCACGGTTCTGTAGAGTACAAGGTGGACGGATGGGTGTTATCGGAAGACCGATTAACCATTACATTTAGGGATGGCTTTAAGGCTGGAACCTTTAGGTTGTGGGGCAGTAGTGACTTGCACTTTTACCAAAAAGAGCAGATTAAGCGAGTTCGCGTCGTTCGTAGAGCTGATGGATACTACGTACAGTTTTCCATCGACACTGAACGGATTGAAAAGCACGAACCCACCAAAAAAATGCTGGGGATAGATGTTGGTTTAAACCATTTCTACACCGATTCTGATGGCAAAAAGATTGAGAATCCCAGGTTTTTAAGAAAAGCAGAGAAGGCATTAAAACGCGCACAAAAACGGGTTTCTCGCAGAACTAAAGGTTCAAAAAACCGCAAGAAAGCCATCCAGCGGTTAGGTAGAACGCATCTGGCGGTATCGAGGCGGCGTAAAGACTTTGCGGTTAAGACTGCCAGGGCGCTCGTCCAGTCGGCAGACTTGGTAGCCATTGAAGACCTAAAAGTGCGGAATATGGTTAAGAACCATCATCTAGCCAAATCAATATCTGATGCTAGCTGGACATTGTTTAGGCAGTGGTTAGAGTATTTTGGCAAAGTATTTGATGTGCCAGTGATTGCTGTAGCACCTTATTACACCAGCCAAAATTGCTCCAATTGTGGGCATGAGGTCAAGAAAGCCTTATCGACCCGTACTCATAAATGCCCGCATTGCGGTTACTTAGATGACCGCGATACGAATGCTGCCATCAATATTCTGGTTAAAGCATTACAAGGTCTAGCTCAACTACCGAGGGGCACTCGGAAAGTTACGCCGCTAGGGAGATGACCCGCTGCGAGGATGGGGAAACCCAGACGACTAAGGTTACTCGACGAACCAGGAAATCTCATCAGCGATGATGGGAATCCCCACCCTCGGCGTCAGCTCTCTTGGGGAGCATGTCAAACTGATAGCCAAGCGATATGTAATTGCAACTTATGGCACCCGAAACCGAGTCAAAATCAATTCGGATTTTAATCGTGGAAGACGATCCGATGATGCAATTGGGGTTAGAACAGTCGTTAAGCGCGCAACCCCAATACACCCTTGTCGGACAAGCGGAAGATGGTTATTTGGGTGTACAAGCGGCGTTGAGACTCAAACCAGATGTAGTTGTGATGGATATTGGTTTGCCGCGCAAAGATGGAATAGCTGCGACCCAGGAAATTAAGGCGGCGCTTCCGGATGTGCGAGTAGTAATGCTAACTTCCCACACGGCGGAAACGGAAATTATTGCGGCGCTTTCTAGCGGTGCGGATGCTTATTGTGTGAAAGGTGCGAGTATAGATCGGTTGTTGAATGCGATCTCCGCTGCAATTGAAGGCGCTACCTACCTCGATCCGCAAATTGCGCGGCGAGTGATTGAACATTTAAAACCACCCGCGCCTAGTGACAATATCGGTCAATTATCCCAGCGGGAATTAGAAGTTTTAAAACTGATGGTAGAAGGCAAAAGTAATCCAGAAATTGCTGCTGCACTTTATTTGAGTACGAATACAGTTAAAACCCACGTGCGGGGGATTATGAATAAATTATCGGTGGACGATCGAGTGCAAGCTGCTGTTGTAGCGCTGCGAAATGGAATTGTTTGAAGAAATGCTAATAGCTCATGGCTGGCTAATGGTTAATGGAAGGATATTAGTGTTGTGAGCTTCACATCTCCCAATTAGCAATTAGCAATTAGCCAGCCAGCCATTTTTTCCTATCACCTTTGTTTTTTTGCGTAAGTTTTGTAGCCATTAGCAATTAGCCATTAGCCATTAGCCATTAGCCATTAGCCATTAGCAACTTGGGTTATTAGGAGAAACACAAGGCAATCGAATTGTGAAGGTGCTACCTTTGCCTAATTCGCTTTGCACTTGGATGCTACCTCCATGTGCTTGAACGATCGCTTGTGCGATCGCTAATCCCAATCCCGATCCGCCGGTGTGGCGAGATCGATCGCTATTGACGCGATAAAACCGATCGAAAATTCGCTTTTGATCTGCGTTGGGTATGCCAATTCCTGTGTCTTGAACTTGAATGAATGCTTCGCGATCGCTGCGTTCTAAAATAACAGTAACTTTTCCACCCGATGGGGTATATTGAATGGCATTTACGATTAAATTAGCAACCAAACGATAAAGCTGATCGGCATTGCCTAAAACCTTGAGTGGTGTTGTTACCCGGATGTCGGATTTCAGATGGACTTGGTGTGCGATCGCTAATGCTGCTAATTCTTCTATTAAATCGCTTACCAAATCGTTCAAACAACAGATTTGGCGTCGCGCGGAGGCAGATTGTTTATCCATCCGCGATAGCAGCAATAAATCGGCAACTAACTGGGTCAGGCGTTTATTTTGACGTTCGATTGTTTCTAGGATTTCTCGCGCTTCTTTTTCATCTACATGCATTAATGCCGATTCTACAGTTGCCTGAGTTGCTGCTAAAGGCGTTCGCAATTCGTGAGCAGCATCGGCGGTAAATTGTTCGATTTGTCGGTAAGATTTGTAAATTGGTTGCATCGCTAACCCAGCTAACCACCAACTAGCAACACCTACCAAAATTAAAGAGATTGGCAAGCCAATTTTTAAAGACCATTTGACTATATTCAAATAATCTTCAAAGTCTTTGAGACTGCGCCCGACTTGGAAGTAACCCCAATTTTGGTAAGTTTTAGTGTGCAGATGAACAGAAATTTGGTGATAGATGTTGCCTTGGCTATCGGTGAGAGTTTGCCAAGTTTCTGGGTTAAATTTTTGGGGTATTCCTTCTGGATAAGCGCCGGCGATCGCGATCAATCGTCCCGATATATCAAATAATCGAATATAGTAGTGACCTTGGTTAATGGCGCTGAGGGTATGGCGGGAAGAATTGGATGGTGATTTAACGCAGCTAACCCCAACCATACAGAGATTTGGTAACAGTTCGCTCACCATTGGTTCTAAGCGTCCGGGTTGCTTTAATTTTAGTTCCAAACTGTCGTGTAGCGTCCCCGCGACTGATTCTAATTCATTGTCTATAGCTACCCAATGAGCGTGGGCAATCGCGTGATAAACCCCAAACCCCAACAAGCTTAAAATCAAACCCATCACCCCAGCATAGGAGAAAGCTAACCGCCACCGAGTTTGATTAAACAGCTTATTTTGATTCATATTATTTGGCTAATTGCTAATTGCTAATTGCTTGGTCATTGGTCTTTGCTATTACCTATTACCAATTACCGATTACCGAATTTAAACGATAGCCGACACCATGCACTGTTTCAATTATATTGGCACAGCCAATCGGTTCTAATTTGCGGCGCAGCAGACGCATTTGAGCCGCCACTACATTACTAAAAGTATCTGCACTAGCTTCCCAAATTTGATTTCTAATTTGCTCGCTGGTGATAATTTGATTGGGATGTTTCATTAAATATTCTAGCAACTGGAATTCTTTATTAGTCAGGGAAATTTCTGGTTTTTCACCATTTTTATTCTGAGAATAAACCGTGCGAGTGCCGTAGTCGAGAGTGAGGTTGCCTACCTGTAACTGTGGGGGTTGGATTTGAGGCGATCGCCGCTGCAATGCTCTCAACCTTGCCAGCAATTCTGCCATACCAAAAGGCTTGACTAAATAATCATCTGCCCCCGCATCCAGTCCGGTTACTTTATCTTCCATTCGATCTTTTGCGGTTAGCATCAATACGGGTAGCGGATTATTTTTAGCACGCAAGCGACCCAACAATTCTAATCCGGATATCCCTGGCAATAACCAATCAAAAATAGCCACGGTATACTGGGTCCACTGGTTTTCTAGAAAGTTCCAAGCTTCATTTCCATTACTTACCCAGTCAACGATATATTTTTCCCGTTCCAAGGTTCGCTTAATCGCTTTTCCTAAATCTGGTTCATCTTCAACTAGCAGCACTCGCATAAGAGTAATCTATCATCAATAAGTTTGAATGCGAACGGTTCCCAGGGGAATTTCTTGATTCATTCCAGGGATTGTGCCATAAACTGGGTATAACCAAGTAAAGCCGTTATACATTGGAGTCCGAACGCCATTCATATTAATTGATAGGATGGTTTCAGCCGGTACGGGTTGGGAAAAAACAACCGTAGCCTTTTTGTTATTGATAGAAACTTGGGCATCAATTCTGTTATCCGATTGATTGGTTACTTCAATTCCATTGCGGATTTTAATGCCATCTGGTAGAGCAATTGAAAGTGATGAAAGGGCAGCTCCTTGCACGTGAATTTCAAAATGATGAGTCGGATTTGGGAAGCGAGCGTTATTAGGATGTGCGCCGCTATGGATAATGTGAGTAACTTTGAGATCCCAGTGACTTTTTGTTGCATGAACTGCTGGAATCGCCGAAGCGATCGCCAGGATAGATCCCGCCATGTAAATTAGCTTTTTCATGGTATTTTCTTATTAAAAAACTTATTTTTTCTTTACTACTAACTACGTTAACAAGCAATTGTGAAATCAAGATGAAATATTTAGGGCTAAGTCATAAATTTATCGGAGCGAGAAACTCTCGCTCCTACTTTATAATACCAAATCCGGTTTGCTCGCCCCCCTTATTTTATAGCCCGCGTAGGCGGGCGAGAGTTTGTGTAGCCCCACCCTTAAGGGTGAGGGTTAAAAAGGCGGTGTTGGAAGCGGATTTGGTATAACTGGGCAAAGTTACTGAACAACATTCACCCAAAAATCAGCGGTGACAATTTTACCATTGCGGTTGAATTGTCCCCAGAGTTTATATATCCCTGCTTGAGGAAAGCTGGTGATAAACTGCACTTGATTGGCAGGACTATCTTTTACAGCATGGGCGTGAATATAATCGGCTTTAGTCAATGGGGATGACTGTTTGACGATAACTAAATGTCCTTTCTCACCCAAGTAAGGCTGTAAATCTGCAATGGGTTGGTTGTTAGAAGTCTGTTGTAAGTTAAATATTAGAGTGACTTCTTTACCCACTTTGGGTTGCGGTTGAGAAAGCAAAAAATTGACTTTGGTATCCCCAAAGGTTTTGCTGCGATTAAAGTTAACGATGGGTGTGGCTGGACTGTTTCCAGGGACTTGCGCTTTTAGAACCGAAATTTGTTCTGATTGTCCAGAGGGTTTATAGTCGCTGAAAATAGTGTAATTTCCTGGTTGGGGAAACTTGGCATCGACTGCAAAATGTCCGTTGGTTTTGTAAGTGGGATGAAGGTGATCGAAAACCTGCAAATCATCGCTGACAACTATTAGGTGCATCAGCTTTTCTTGAAAGGTGTCAAATTTAGATATCCCATTCCCAGCCTTGTCTTGAATATCAATTCCCAACGTCACATTTTGATTCGCAGCAATTGTTTTTGGAACGGTAAGTTTAGCCTGGGAACTTGCGGTTATTTGCCCTTGTTCTTGATGGTGGTGGTTGTGACTATTTTCTCCCATTCCCATGTGATGTTCGTGGGAATGATGAGTTTCCTGTGTGGGTTGCATTTTTGGGCTACGGGCAATAGCTACTGCGGTAACGGCGCTACCTGCTAGTAGGCCAATCATACCGTAAAGCGCTAATTTTTTATTCATAATTCTGCCACTTTATTGATTGAAAGAAAACCTACCGTTAACTTTTTCTCCCCCAATATCTGCTGTGATTTTAACTTGATATTGACCCGCTGCTTTTTGGGGAAGCACAACAGCGTAATGTTTGCCCTCTGCATCGTATTTCATATCTAAATTTTTCGGCGTTCCATCTGGTAATTGAACTTGAGCTGTTACTTTAGCATTAGGAACTGTTTCGTGAGCTTCGCCTTTTAGTAAATAAAAATCTAGGTGCGTTCCGCTGTCTTCTTTTTCAGCTACAAACTCTAAATGGTAAGCACCTGTTTCAACTACTTGACCGATTTTTGAGGATTTGAAAACCTGTGATTTTGTAGCGGTTTCGGCGGTAGTTACTGCTGAGGTGTTGGTTGAAGTTGTAGAAGATGTGTTGTTACTACAAGCTGCTAAGAACAGGACACTACCGATAACCAACAAGTTTGATTTGAGGGACCGCATCATTTTTTTTCCTTGTATCCACTGAAAAACGCACTTTGTTTTATAGTCCTCTTGAGAGGACTTCCGCTATCAGCCAGAGAATTTATTCTCTGGCGGGTAATTGATTGGCGCAACAGCACTGAGCATGGCAATTTTATATTTTAGACTTTACATCATGGTGAGGTTCTTGATGCTCACCTCCTACACCTGAACGAGATAGAGTTGGATGTTTAGAATTTTGTATTTCATAGGTAGAAATGTCGGATTCGATATAAGCGATCGCCACCGGATTTTGCTTCCCACGACGACTCGCCCAAACAGTACCTGCCCAAAATGTGCCACATGCGATCGCACCCCCAAGTGGTATAAATGACCACCAAGGTAGACCATTTTGGATAGAAGAATTTACTTTTTTCTCCCCTGCTCCTCCGCTCCCATGCTCCCCTGCTTTACTACCACCGCGCAACGATTGGGCATAAAGTTGAGTCGCCCGCTGGGTAACAATTAAATCTCCCTCAAATAACCCAGTTTTAACTTCAACCATATCCCCAGAAGTTTGACCCAAATTTACTTCAACGGGTTGATAAGCATTGCCATTTTGGAGATACACAATTTTTTTGCCATTCCCATCAACAATTGCTGAGTTAGGAATCGCCAAAATTGCACTGTTTGTAGTATCTGTTAAAACTTCTAATTCGGCAAACATCCCCGGTTTTAGCACGTTGCTATAGTTTTCCAATTCGGCTTTTACCGGCACGACTCGTGTTTCTCCTTCTACAACAGAACCAATAACGGTTATTTTACCGCTCAATGTTTGGTTGGGCAAACTAGCAACATTCACGCTGACTTTTTGACCTTTCTTGACTTTGTATAAATCTTTTTCATAAATATTAGCACTGGCAAAAACCCGACTGTCATTGACAATTGTCATTAACTTGCCCCCGGCATCTTGAAATGATTGACCCAAAGTCACTTCTCGCTCGGCAACTTTGCCAGCAATGGGAGCCGTTACCGTTACCAATCCTTTCCCATTAGCTTTTGTTCCTAATTGTTGCAGCCGAGTTTGATAAGCCTCGTTACTTAAATTGAGCCGCGATTTTGCCACTTCAACCCCAGAGGTAGCGCGTTTTAATTCCGCTTCTGCTTCTAAAACTTCGCGCCGACTCAGCGCTTTTGTAAGTAAAGCTTTTGCTTCTGCCAATTTACTTTCTGATTCCCGCAAATCCCGCCAAGGTAAATCTACTTCAGCGCGTTTCACTTCAGTTTCAGCTTGGATAACTTCTGGGCGTCCGAGTGCCTTAGCAAGAGATGCTTTCGCTGCTGCTAAATGCGCCCCAGATTCTAGCATTTGCCGGCGCGGTAACGCTCCTTGTGCCACTAATTCTCGCTCTCGATCGTACTGTTCCTGAGCCACAGCTAATTCTGTTTTCGCTCTGGCGATTTCTGCTTCCGAAATTCGCAACTGACGCTGATAGTTTTCTTGGGCAACTGTTAAAACAGCTTTTTGATTTACTAGCTCTCGATCTCGGTCATATTGTTTTTGAGCGGCTGCGAGTTGGCTTGTCGCTTGCGCTATTTCCGAGGCGGCGATTGTTTGCTGACGCCCGTAGTTTTCTTGAGCGAGTTTTAAGTTGGCTTGTGCTTGTTGTAAAGAGGCGATCGCTTCTGCCCTTTTCTCCTCGGAATTAACCCGCAATTCCACCAACTCGGGTGCAGCGATAACCGCAATGGTTTGACCCGCTTTTACATTAGCACCCGGTTCTACCAATAACTCAACAACTTTCCCTGGAATCGGTGCAGTAACTTCAACTTTTTGACTGGGGAGAGTTTCAATTTGCCCGGTAGTTTTAATCCCAATTGCCAGTTGCTGACGAGTGACTGGCTCAACTTTAATCCCCAGTCGTTTGGCGGTTTCGGTATCTACCTGAATTGCATCAGAAACCTGAGTTGTTTCGCTACCGCTATGAAACTCATCTCCATGTCCAGCGTGGGCTAAAACAGCACTGGGAGTAGTGAGTAAAACCAGACTCAGCAGCGTAGAAGAAACACAACTGATACCAAATCCGGCTCGACCACCCCCTTTATTTTTATAGACCGCGCAGGCGGTCTTTGTTTGTGTAGCCGCGACTTCAGTCGTTAGGAATAAAAGGGGTAATAGAACCGGATTTGCTATGAGCGCCGCCAGAGATGGGAAACGATCTAGCAGATTGCAAATGATTGAGGTAGAGCCAAAAGGCTTTGTTTGTATAGCGGCACCGTTAACGGTGCCGCTACACAAACAAAGCCGTATGAAGTACGGTTGCAAACCGCTGTAAGAGTTGCTCGTCATCGGTTAAGTACCAACAGAACAGCTAAAGCAAACCCAGGTAGCTAACGCCAGAAAGCCGCCAGCAACGGCGATCGAGACAGCTGCCCGAAGCGCTTACCCTTCAGTGTTTCATACAGAGATGAAATTAGGATGAAATTGTGATGAGCGGTGGCGAAAAAATCATCCCCCAGTTGGGCGATCTATTTAGGTGAAGTGGGAGTGGGGAAATCAACTTTATTCTAAAAGTGTTCCAACAGATTATGAGTACGGGAATAACTATGAAAGCTTTTAGCGATAAAAACGCCACACCGCAACCAACTGGAGATCCTCGGATAAAAAAACCCCTACTGCGACGCGGTGCTTCTGGTCCAGCGGTTATAGAACTACAAAAACTCTTACTTCACTACGAGGTATTATCCACTTCCCCCGATGGTTTATTTGACAAAAAAGTTGAGGCTGCTGTCAAAGCATTTCAGCACCGCGTTTTCCTCAAAAAAGATGGTATTGTGGGAGCGCTAACTTGGCAAGCACTCTACACGGGAGTCCCGCTCAATATGCCAACTTTACAGCGCGGCAGTCAGGGTGAGGCTGTTATAACCTTGCAGACTGTTTTACAGGGTGTTAGCTTCTTTCGCGGCGAAATTAACGGTAAATTTTGTTTAGATACCGATGCTGCGGTGCGAGCTTTTCAGAAGCGCTACGGACTTGTACCCGATGGCATTGTTGGCCTTTATACTTGGTTGGCTTTGAGTAAAGTTCCCCATTAGCCAACATATTCAGATTTAGAGTTGGGTTTCGTTACCTCAACCCAACCTACTAACCCAAGTTGCTAGTTATAACTATCGTGGGTTGCACAGCAGAAGCTAATCGCTAATTGCTAATTGCTTATGGGAATATTTTTCGGTTCTACCATTAGCCATTAGCCATTAGCTATTAGCCATTAGCCATGAGCAGCCCTAAAAAGATAAGTAGCAACTTGCGTTACTAGCATCACGTTCGCTGAATTCACAACTTTGTATATCTGTCAATATTAATTCGACGGATTTTCCGGTTGATTTTTATAAAGCGACTCTAACTGTTGACGTGCGTCCTCTACACCGATCGACTTCATCACCAAAAGAGGTTCTTCAATCACGTTACCAGCCGCATCCAAAAATTCTGGGTGCGGTACCTGCTGGGGACGGCGTCTAGAATTCGAGTTGTACTGATAATCTGTACTGATACTAAGCAAGCTGCGCATGAGATTGCCGACAGCTAAAAAGGCAATTATCGTGAAAGCCAAAATGTAAAGCAAGTGAAACATCATATCCTCCTCCGATTCAGATAGTCAACAGCATTAGGTGAGAAAGTTTTATCAAAAATGAGAGATTTTAACCAAACGTTACAAGCCAGTCTAAGGGTTGGAGGCTTTACATCTCCGGTTTTTGTTCCGTAGATTGCTCCATGCGAAAGCGCATTGCCACTTGCCAGCATTCGGTGACCAATATATGCCAAGGCATGAGGGTGGATGTTTCCACGCCCACTTGACCGCCAATGGCTTGAAACAGCATCTGAGTCGTTCTGACTTCAGTTTGAGCCTGTTTTACCCGCGCCAGTAAATCGGCTTGCTGCTCTTGAGTTAAGAAGTGAAGTTGCTCGGTTTCCAGGAAGTTGCGCGAGCGCTCAAACCAATACGTAAAATCTTCTAATAGCGGTTCCAGTAAGGTTTTGAGCAATTCCGGCTCCGGCAAGTTTGAATTGGGCATCAATCGAAAGACAAGCTTACTAACTTACATCATAATCTTAACCTCATTTACGTTTCGTTACATTTCTGGCAGATTTTGTTAAATATCCCTACTCTAACCAGCGGTAGGGCAAGTCGGTAAGATAGAGCGGTAGGGGGTGGACTCTTGTGCGGGTGAGCAGGGGAGCAGGGGAGCAGGGGAGCAGGGGAGATGGGGAGCAGGGGAGATGGGAAGAATGATAGATTCAAATTCCCCTGGGTCCCTCTGCTGCTTTTGCCTCCCCGCCTTCTTGCCCAAGAGCTCACCTGCCCAAGATCCCACCTGCCCAATGCCCGATGCCACTATTATCAATTTTTTTCTTAGAAACATGGTTCAGCAGCCTTCAATTAAACCAGAATCGACCGATTCCCCAGAACAGCCAGTAAAAATGTATTTACCTCGCACCAACGAATCTGAAACCTTAAAGAAAATTCGTCACACCGCCTCCCACGTGATGGCGATGGCGGTGCAAAAGTTATTTCCCAAAGCGCAGGTGACGATCGGCCCCTGGATTGAAAATGGATTTTACTACGATTTTGACAATTCTGAACCATTTACGGAAAAAGATTTGAAAGCCATCCAGAAAGAGATGGTCAAAATCGTTAACCGCAAATTGCCCGTGATTCGGGAAGAAGTCACCCGCGAGGAAGCCCAACGCCGCATCAAGGAAATTAACGAGCCTTACAAACTGGAAATACTAGAAAGTATAAAAGAAGAACCGATTACGATCTACCACCTGGGAGATCAATGGTGGGATTTGTGCGCGGGTCCCCACTTGGAAAATACCGGCGAGTTGAACCCCAAAGCAATTGAACTAGAAAGCGTCGCCGGGGCATACTGGCGGGGAGATGCTACCAAAGCGCAACTGCAACGGATTTACGGCACTGCTTGGGAAACTGCGGAACAGCTGGCAGAATATAAACGCCGCAAGGAAGAAGCATTGCGCCGGGACCACCGCAAACTGGGCAAAGAATTAGGACTGTTTATATTTTCCGATGACGTAGGGCCTGGGTTGCCTTTGTGGACGCCCAAAGGAACCGTGTTGCGGAGTCTTTTGGAAGACTTCCTCAAACAGGAACAACTCAAACGCGGTTATCTACCCGTCGTCACGCCGCACATCGCCAAAGTGGACTTATTCAAAATCTCCGGACACTGGCAGAAATATAAAGAAGATATGTTTCCTTTGATGGCAGAAGATGAGCAATCTGCGGCGAAGGAAGAGGGTTTTACCCTCAAACCGATGAACTGTCCTTTCCACATCCAAATCTATAAAAGCGAGTTGCGTTCTTATCGGGAACTGCCGATGCGCTTAGCGGAATTCGGCACGGTTTACCGCTACGAACAATCTGGGGAATTGGGCGGTTTAACGCGGGTGCGGGGTTTCACTGTCGATGATTCTCACCTCTTTGTCACGCCAGAACAATTAGACAGCGAATTCCTGAATGTAGTGGATTTAATTCTGTCGGTGTTCAACAAGCTGCAACTGAAGAATTTTAAAGCCAGATTGAGTTTCCGAGATCCGGCATCGGATAAATATATCGGTGCTGATGAGGCATGGGAAAAAGCGCAAGGTGCAATTCGCCGCGCGGTAGAAAAGCTGGGAATGGAACACTTTGAAGGTATTGGGGAAGCAGCATTTTATGGCCCCAAACTCGATTTTATTTTCCGCGATGCCTTGGAACGCGAATGGCAGTTAGGAACGGTGCAAGTAGATTACAATTTGCCAGAACGATTCGAGTTGGAATATGTGGCAGAAGATGGCACGCGCCAGCGTCCGGTGATGATTCACCGCGCACCTTTTGGCTCGTTGGAAAGGCTAATTGGGATTTTAATTGAAGAGTATGCGGGAGATTTCCCCTTGTGGTTATCACCAATTCAAGCGCGATTGTTGACGGTTAGCGATGAGTTTTTGCCATTTGCTAAAGAAGTCGCGGAAAAAATGCGATCGCTCAATATCCGCGCCGAAGCAGATACCAGCGGCGAACGTTTGGGTAAACAAATTCGTAACGCCGAAAAAGACAAAATACCCGTGATGGGAATTGTCGGTGCCAAAGAAGTCGAAACCGACAGTCTCAGCATTCGCACCCGCGCTGCTGGAGAATTAGGCTCAATCCCAGTTGCCGAAGTATTGGAAAGGCTGAAAAACGCTATTTCCAACTACAGCAACTTCTAGGGAATATTATTAGAGACGTTGCGTGCAACGTCTCTACAATCCCAAATCCCAAATCTAAAATTCCTATGCCTAATCCATTTCCACGGATGAATCCCTATTTAGAACATCCTGATGAATGGCCTCAAGTTCATCACCTGCTACTTAGTAGCTTGCTGGAAACATTAGTACCTCAGTTGCTACCGAAATATATTGTCACGATAGACAAGCGAATTTACCGGGCCAGTGAAAGCGAAGATGACCTTTTAGTAGGTCTTCCAGATGTTAGCGTGCCAGATAACCAGACTGGAACGGAGTCTAGAGACTCTGCTGTTGCTGTTGCTACGCCAACGGCTACACCTGTAGAAGTAAGAGTTCCAATGTTGATGGAATTTAGAGAAGGATATTTAGAGGTACGCGAAACTAAAAATAAAGAAGTAGTGACAGTTATTGAATTGCTGTCACCTGCAAATAAACGTGCCGGACAAGGACGCAAAATGTATGAAGAAAAACGACAGCAGGTACTGGGAAGCCGTACTCACTTAGTGGAAATTGATTTGCTGCGAGGATGGAAACCTCTCCCAGTTTTTGATAGTAACCTTGCCGCGAATTATCGGATTTTGGTGAGTCGGGGCGACCGGCGACCCAAAGCGGATTTATACCTGTTTAATTTACCCGATGCAATCCCGACTTTCCCGTTACCTTTGCGGCGAGGCGATGTAGAACCCATTGTCGATTTGCAGCCATTAATTAATGGGTTATACGACCGATCGGGTTATGATTATACAATCGATTATAATAGCGAAACCGTGCCGAAATTGTCAGAATCAGAGGCAAATTGGGTAGATACATTAACGCAAGTTGCTAGTTACATCAAGCGGTACTGGTAATGGCTAATGGCTAATGGCTAATGGGTAGTTGTCAAGAAGGCAAAAGCCTGTTAACCCAATTAGCAATTAGCCATTAGCAATTAGCAAGCGAGCAATTACCGCTGTCACAAGTTATAACTAGCAACTTGGGTTACATTACTGCGAGAAAAAGGCTTAAGGTAAAAGAGGTGAGTTTATGCCTAATCCATTTCCTGGGATGAATCCCTATTTAGAACATCCTGAAATATGGCCTGAAGTACACAATAGATTGATAATAGCGCTCGCGGATGCTTTGGTTCCTCAATTAGTCCCAAAATATCGAGTTAATATCGAAAAGCGAGTTTATCAAGTTAATGGGGATGATTCGCTTTTAGTAGGTATTCCTGATGTAGTTGTGCAACAACGTTTGCAAAATCAAACAAATCAAACAAATTCTAATGTTGCTGTTGCTGCGCCACCCGTCACACCTCGTCGGGTGAGAATGCCTATCCCTTTGGAATTCAGAGAAAGGTATTTGGAAGTAAGAGAAATAGCAACTAAACAAGTAGTGACAGTTATTGAAGTGCTTTCGCCTACAAATAAACGCGCCGGACAAGGACGAGAAATGTATGAAGAGAAACGTCAGCAAGTATTAGGAAGTCGCACCCACCTTGTGGAAATTGATTTACTACGGGCAGGGAAACCAATGCCTGTGTTAGACAGCGATATAGAAGCAAATTATCGCATTTTAATCGGTAGGGGAAATGAGCGCCCAATGGCTGATTTGTATTTGTTTAATTTACCAGATGCAATTCCCTCTTTTCCTTTACCTTTGCGGCGCGGCGATGTCGAACCAATCGTAGATTTACAGACGTTAATTAATAGTATATATGAGCGAGCGGGGTACGATTATGTAATTGATTATAACAGCGAAACCGTACCGCAATTATCCGAATCTGAGGCAGCTTGGGCAGATGGTTTGTTGCGGGAAAAAGGGTTAAAGTAATGGGGGAAGTGGAGAGCGATATGCCGACCGCACGCTACGCGAACGCTTTCTTACATAAACTTTTAGTGGTACTTTCAACGGCAACAACTTCAGGACTTACCCACGACGAACCTATCATATCATGTCCAATAGCAACGGTTGTGTAACTGCTAAATAGCTAATCGCTAATGGCTGCTCTGAAGGCAATTGACAAGCGAGCAATTAGCAATTAGCAATTAGCCTCAGGACATGATATCACCTTTGTTTCTGGCGGCGTACTCTGGTTCTTTTGCCACGATTTTTCGCAGAAACCCGGTTTCTTTGCGTATAACTTTTGTATAAGTTGCAACCCTAGCAATCTTTACTACTAAGTTGGACAACTAAAATAAATCCATATTAAATGGTTCAGGTTGCCATTGATTTATACCAAACAGAGAACAAGTAATAGATTCCCGCAGAACATCCGCCGCTAAACCTCCTGCCAAACTTCCTTGGCTATCTCTTAACAAACGTTCTACATCATATTCAGTTGAAAATCCCCATCCTCCATGAAGATTCATGGCAGTTTGGGCTATGCGAACAGCCATTTCTGTTGTATGTATTTTAGCTATTGCCACTAGCTCGCGAGCGGATTGCTTCTTCTCTTTTAACCAAGCGACATGCCAAATAATAGCACGTGCTGCGTTAATTTCAGCTTTCATATCTACTAATTGGCGATGCACCGATTGCAATTCAATTAAAGGTACACCTGCTACTTGAGCTTTTTTTGTATAAGATATAGCAGACTCAAGAGCAGCTTCAGCAATTCCAAGCGAACAACAACTAATCAAAAATTGTCCCCATTATACAGTTTTTAATAGCTCTGATAAATTGGTATTTTTGAGTATAATTACATCTGATTCAGGCACTGCAACATTTTCAAAAGTTATTCTTCCCCAAGGCATAGCGCGTAATCCGTGAGTTTCTATACGCTCTTGTTTAATATTTTGATTTTTTAGCTCGACGAGCGCATAGGCAAATTCATTTTTGAGATTGCCTTTCTCGTCGGCAATGTTCGCATATATTATCCCAACATCAGCTCCCGGAATATTGGTGGTTTTATTTTTTTTTCCATTGAGCAAATAGCCGTTTTTCGTTTTTACTAAATGAGTCTGCATATTAAGTTGATCGCTTCCTCTCAATTCGACCACCGAGAAACAAGCAATTTTTTCGCCTTTGATGACGGGACGCAGCCATTTTTCTTGGTGAGCTGGAGTGCCAAAATTTGCGATAATTTTGCCACTGAGTAGGGTAGAAATTGTCGCAACCCAAGCTGTACTTGCACAGGCTTTAGCTAGGGTTTCTATGGCAATAGCCAAGGTAACACCATCAGCTCCTTTGCCACCCAATTCTCGCTCGTGAAAGAGGGCAAAATATTCTTTTTGTTTAAGGTATTCCCAGTTTTGCTGAGGAAATATACCCGTTTGATCTGCTTCCCGACTCCCAGGAGCAATCCGTTCTTGACAGAAGTTAGAAAAAGTTTCTTGAAACTGTTTTTGTTCAGGGGTAAGTGAAAAATCCATTGTTTAATTTTCCCTTCATGATATCAACCAATCTAAAATATTGCTTGAGCGATCGCAGAACGAGTAATTTCGCTATCGCCACCAAGGATAGTCAGCAACATGGCATCTCGGTAAAACCGCTCTACATGTTGACTGAGAAGCAGACCATTACTTCCGTGTAACTGAACCGCATCCCGTGCTACCTTCTGAGCTTTTTCTGAAATAAAAACCTTAGTCATTGCCATTTCCACCAGCAGCTGATCGCTATTTTGTGTCATTAACCAAGCTGCACGATCGGCTAAATGCTGACTGAGTTCATAATTAATTCTCAGGTTAGCAAGAATGGCGCGGATTCCTGAAAAAGTTGCCACCCGTTTGCCGAGTAGTTCTCGGTTTTGCGCTTGAGTCACAGAGCGATCGTATAAAGCCTTCATAATACCAATCCAAGGTGCAATGATCAGAAATCGCTCCCAATTTTGCATCAGCAGCAAGATTGTTTTGAAATCTGTTACCTCGAACAAGTTTTGCTGAGATACTTTATAATCTTCAAAGTACAGATCTCCTACGGGACAGGTTTTCCAACCCAATCTAGCTAGGGATGGATCGACGCGCAATCCTGCCAATCCAGTTTCTACTATGAAGGTAGAGATGGTATCTTTCTCTGTAGCCGCAGCGACTACAAACAAGTTTCCTTGCATACCATTGGCGATCGCTTTCGCTACCCCGTTAACTAGCAAGTAATCTCCTTTATTCACCGCCTTCAGCTGCAAATTTTGTGCCTTAAAACCCTGTTCCCAATCACCCAAATAATATCCCCCGACTTTTGCGCCACCACAGAGTTGGGGTATGTATTTTTTCTTCTGCTCTTTATTACCAAATTTTTCAATCAGCAAACCGCAGATTACATGAGTTCCCCAAGCTTGGGATAAACCTACATCTAATCCTCCTTCGGCAAAACCTTGAATTTGTAAGTAATAGTCGAATACAGATTGATTTCTGCCACCTTAATCCGTCGGAAATATACTGCCTAATAAGCCTTCTTCACCCATTTTTTCAAAAATATTGGCTGACCACAGTCTTTCTTCATCTCGTTTGATTACTGTGGGAGCTACTTGCTTTTCTGCAAATAGCCTAGCTGATTCTTTCAGTTGCTCTTGAAATTGAGAAATTGTCAAATTCATGGTTAACGATCGAGAGTTAATAGTTCAAAGGCAAAATCAACTTCTTATTTTTCATAATTTTTGAATCTTTCTGCCAAAATCCGAACATTTGGTTCTAGCAGCATGGTGTAATGATCTCCGGGAATCGTATAACTCTCCAAGACTTGGGAATAGTTTTGATTCCCATCCCATTGAAGCCCAAGAAGGGGTTGCTCTATTTTTAAAGACTCTTCAGCATCAAACCAGACAATTCGATTGGCAGAGACGATTCGAGGTTTGTAGTTTTTGATTTGTTCCATTGCGGTGTTGATGCCATTTTTGTAGGCTTGAAAAAGATTTTTTAAATCCAATAAATTGTGAGTTTTTGGCAATATATCGGCGGCGATCGCTTGCTGCAAAATTTGCCTCAATCTTTCATCTATCCCAAGCTCTCCGACTTGGTTCGATATACCAGGTAGTTTTTTGCCGTAACGACAGCCTAAGTAACTGGCAAATCGCATCACTAATTTGTCATCATCACTAGAAGGTATATTCCGGACATCAAATAAAGCTAACAAAGCAACTTCCTGGCCTTTTTCATTTTGCTGGCACACCCACCTAATGACCACCCTCCAAGAAAGTAAGGACCCTCTGGCTTCAGACTGTGGAGAATTTCCAGACAATGCGCTGCTACTTCCTCAATGGGAGTTGGAGAAAATAATCGATCCTCAAGACTTTTATAATTGTCTATATCGGATGGTTTCAAGGCGTAAAATGGTCGTTCATTGCCCAAATGAGAGGCTAAATCGCCGTAGCAAGATACATCTAAGGCACCTGGATGGACGCAGATAAAGGGAGGCTGGAAACCGCAAGGTTGAATGGCTATCAGTTCTTCGCTGTGTGAATTACAATGTTGCTCTGCTATTGTCTCGTGGGGAGAAAGGGAAGGAATCGCTTTGGCGAGCATTTGCTTGGTTAGTTGCTCCAGGCTAATATCTGGCAAAGTGTTGACTGGTGGTACTATCTTTCCCAAATGCACTTCAATCTTGCTTTTTACCTCTATTGCCATTAGAGAATCAAGTCCTAAGTTCTTAAGAGGTGCGTGCAAGTCTAACTTGGAGTGAGAAATTTCCAATACTCTTGCCACTTGTTTTGCTAAATAGGATTCCATAAGCTGATGACGATCTTGCGGATTTGCGGCTGTTATTTCTGCAATGGTTAGATGTGGAGCTGGGGAGGGTTTGAAAGAATGGCTATTGTCACCATTACTAGAAAGCGTCAGACTATTTTTTGCTTTAGCTATTGCCTCTGGGGTTATTGGTGCTTGGGCAACAATGACGGCTTGAGAGAATAAATCCTCAAAGCCTGGTTGAATAGTTGATACTTCTGTAAATCCATTTTGTTGCAAAAATTCTTGCCACTTAAAAGCGGACAGCAAGGGATAGTTAGGTCGTAGATCGTAGTCGGAAAACATCCACCATCCCTTTAATAAGCCAAAAATTAAGTCTATCCAGCGGCGAGGAGCTGTTCCTTCCAACAGCACTAGCATTCCTCCGGGAACCAATAATTGCCGTATATGCTGTAAGGTAGTGCGTAAATCCCTGGTGGCGTGCAGTACATTAGCAGCGATAATCAGGTCGTAATGATGGCTGGCAAATCCTTGCTGCTGCGGAGATTTTTCGATGTCTAAAACTTGGTAGTGGACGAAAGGGTAATCAGCGAATTTCTGTCGCATCCGAGCGATAAACAACCGTCCTATATCAGTCAACGCATACTCCGTCTGCTGGGGATTTAGATGAGGCAAAAGACGGACAGTCGTTCCACCCGTACCGGCACCAATTTCTAGGATGCGGACTCTTCGTTCTTGGGGTAGATGCTTCAGCAATCCAGAGATCGCCTTTTGCACGAGAGCATTCATCTGCACAAAAGTAGGGGAATCCTGATATAGCCTTTCTAGAGTCGTATCTGCTTCTTCGGGGAATAACAACTGTAGCGCCTCTCAAGTTCCTTGAAGCACCTTTCCCAGCTTGGAAGCACAACGATCGAGAAGGATTAACTCAGCTTTTGCTGCTGGGTACTGAATTAATAATCTACTCCAACGCTCTTGTGGAGATTGAATCTCAGGCACAAAGGCAACTTCCCACTCTGAACCTATCCCTTTTAGCACTCCAACTTCCGATATAATTTCTAGCAACCGTCCTAGCAATCTCTGCTGTTGGTTAACAACGCCTAACTGCTCTGCGATGAAGGCGGTAGTCAAGCGCTGCCCCTGTTGAAACTTCCATCCCATTTCCTTGAAGGCGTTGAGAATATAGTCAATGCTTAAGCTTTCTAACCCATCTAATAGTTCTGGTTGTGGGATTAATTCACCCACAAAAGGCATGACTGCATCGCGAATTTCTCCGGGAGTCGGCATCCATTCAGCCACAGAGAATGCAGAGGGGAGCGAGTCAGAGATTAACTGTTTTTCGCTCTGTTCAAATAAGGCGTTTAGCAGCTTAGGCAGTAATTTCATCTCCGACTCTGAGAACCTGCCGGATTTGTTCAGCTGCTCGATTAAAGTTTGGCGATCGCTCTCCGCTAAATTGGGAAAGAGGGGATTTGTTCCGAGGCGCGATTGCTGGGATTCCACAGACTCGTACCAATAACGCTGTCGCTGCCAGGGATAGGAAGGCAACCGCACGAAGTTTCCTGCTTGCGGATAGAGCTGATGCCAATCAACCGGATATCCCAAAGTGTAGAGCTTACCCAGCGAGCCTAGCATCATCAGACGCTCTGATTCTTTGCGTCGCAAGGAAGGAATTACCATTCCTTTACCTTTAACAGCAAGAAGGCTCACGTCTGACCCGAAGGGCAGCGTGAGATGAATTGCGAGTGAGTTGACGACAGTCCTTTGACCGATGCCGAAGGCGAGAGAAAAGGACATGGAGGAAACGAACAAATTCCCGTGTATTCACCACAGTATTCATTATTTATGTTATCATGAATGTGTGAACACGGTAAGGTCGATGCCATGTATAGAGCAATAAAAGTTAGAATTTATCCTACTGATGAGCAGGAAGCCTACTTAACTCAATGTTTTGGTAATACTCGGTGGCTGTGGAATTATATGCTCAATGCCACTACCACTGCGTATAAAGAAACTGGTAGGGGTCTTTCTAAAGCAGCAATGGATAAGTTGCTTCCGGGATTGAAGAAAGAATATGAATGGTTGGGACTTGCATACAGTCAAGTGCTGCAACGAGTCACATTCAACCTTTCAAGTGCTTTTGTCAACTTCTTTGAAGGGCGCGCCAAATTCCCTAACTTTAAATCTAAGCATGGCAAGCAATCGATTCAATATCCTCAAAATGTGAAACTAATACCACGGGATTCCGTGATTAAGTTTCCAGGCAATTTGGGGATGGTAAAAGCCGTGTTCCACAGAGAACTGCCGGATGCTAAATTCACAACTGTAACCAGATCGAAGAATGCAGATGGTAGACAGCTTCTATTCTGTTTAATCAGGAAGACAATCCGGTAGCTGCAATTAATGAAGCTATTGGAGTTGATTTAGGATTGAAAAATTTGGCTATAACTTCTGATGGGTCGAAATACGACCTACCTAAAAAACAATTAGCAAAACTAGAGAAGAATAGAAAACGTAAGCAAAAGAAGTTATCAAAAAAAACAGACAAGACATCTAACAAACGTCGCAAAGCTAAACGCTTAGTCGCTAAAGTCTCTGGCAAAATAGCTAGAGTAAGAGAAGACTTTCTACACAAGCTATCTCGCTTTCCGGGCATACGAAAACAAAGTTATTTGCGGAGAAAATTTGGCAGTGAAGAACATGGTTAAGAATTCCAACCTTGCGAAAGCTATTAGCGACCAAGGCTGGGGAATGTTTTTAACCATGTTGAAATACAAAGCCGAGAGATTTGGTCACACCTACTTTGAGATTGGTCGTTTCTTTCCATCTTCTCAGCAATGCACGTGAAACTCTACTACCGATTCCCATGCTGCAAAATGGCTACGATTCATTGGGTGTTAGGTTTGTAGATTGCCCACACTGCTCATCGCAGCATGATAGAGACATTAATGCTGCAATAAATATTAGAAATGAGGGATTGCGATTATTGGCGTTAGGAACTAGCGCTTCTGCCCACCGAGGGGATGTAAGACCAAAGTCTTCGGGACGTAAAAAATCCACGAAGACCGAGGCAATCCCCAATGAATTGGGAAGCCTACACCGTACCGCAAGGTCGGTGTAGGTAGTTCACTCCCAGCTTTTGCCAGACACTCGGAGATTGAATTAGCGAGAACTGGATGAGAGCTTATTTCTAGGTAGTGCTTGTAACCTGCTTGAATCAGTTGAGCGATCGCTGTCGCAAACAGAACCGGATTCCTCATATTTTTTCCCCAGTAGGTTCCATCTAACTCCGAACCTTCAACCTGCCTACCCGTGACGGTAGAAAACAGGGGAATTTTAGCTGTTTGAGGCTTGATTTCCAGCAGCGATTCTGCTAAATCTGCCTTGAATGGCTCCATCAACGGGCTGTGATAAGCTACCTCAACTTGCAGGAACCGGCAGAAAATCTGTTTTAACTCTAAAGATTTAGCAATTTCTTCCAGGGGGGTGCTAGCCCCAGCGAGAGTGACAGCGCTAGGACTGTTGACAGCTGCTACAGAAACGCAAGTCTCGTATCCGATTAAAGCTTGCTCAGCCTCTTTTAATGACAGTCCAACTGCTAACATTTTCCCTTTACCAGCAGCGATCGCTTGCAAGCGACTGCGATGGAAAACCACCCGGATAGCATCTTCCAGACTCAGAATTCCAGCAACGTGGGCAGCAGCAACTTCGCCGACACTATGACCCACAATCCCTTGCGGGGTAATGCCCCAAGAACGCCACAAGGCGGCTAGAGCGACTTGCACGCCAAAAATGGCACATTGAGCGATTTGGGTTTGATTGATGCGGGAAGTCTCCTGTGATGCTGTCAGTTCCTCCCACAATGACCAATCGGCATATTGCCGCAGCAAGCGATCGCACTCCTGGATAGTTTGGCGGAATACGGGTTCTTCTTCCAACAGCTGACGCCCCATTGCCCACCATTGCGGCCCCATGCCGGAGAAAATGAAAGCCAGTTTGGTTTCTTTTTCTGGTGTCACCACGTCATTGCAAGACATGCCCAGACGGGTTTCTCCAGCTAGAAATGCTGCCAATTTTTCGGCTAGATCTTGTTTGGAATCAGCTACTATCGCCAGCCTATATTTATGATGGCCTCGCCGCAGACTCGCGCTGTAACATATGTCTGATAGTGAAACGCTGGAATTGATATCTTCACCAGTAGTCCTCTCCAATAACTCTTGTGGGATAGGCGTCTCGCCTGTCAAAGAGTTTGTTTGTTTGAGAGATCTAATTAACGCAAGTTGCTAGTTATAAACAAGGGCGTTGCTAATTGCTAATTGCTAATTGCTAATCTAGGATTTTTACTGACATTAGCCATTAGCCATTAGCCATTAGCCGCTCCCAGAGAGATAACTAGCAACTTGAGTTAATTAAAAAGTCACGGGTTAGGAGCGCAACAGCCTTCAGAGCTTCCGGACTCTTTGCCGATAGAGGCAATAAGAATGATTTTGGATACTCGATTGTATATTGTTGATTAATTTCGCCCGCCGCATTTTGAGGTGCTTCTTCTAGAAGTACGTGAGCATTGGTTCCCCCAAACCCAAAGGAATTCACCCCAGCTAAGCGCGGACTATTACCGTTATCAGGCCACGTTTCTAGAGTCTGCGGCACTCGCAACCGCAACTCCTCAAATCGAATTTTGGCATTGGGTGTGTGGAAATGCAGATTGGGCGGAATCTGGCGATGCTTCAAAGACAGCGCTACCTTAATCAATCCAGCAATACCTGCTGCTGATTCTAAATGTCCGATGTTGGTCTTAACCGAGCCGACAACGCAGTAGTTTCCAGGATCGCGATTGGCACCTAGTACGGTTCCCAAGGCGTTTGCCTCAATTGGGTCACCTACGGCTGTACCCGTCCCGTGAGCTTCCACATACTGTATCTGCTGTGGTGAGACACCAGCCTGACGACACACCTTTTGCAGCAAAGTCTCCTGGGCTTTGCCGTTTGGAACTGTAATCCCATTGGTGCGACCGTCTTGGTTTATACCACTGCCCCGGATGACAGCATAAATCGGATCTCCGTCAGTTAGAGCAGCCGATAAAGGCTTCAGAACCACAATACCTGCCCCCTCGCCCCGAACGAAACCATTGGCTTGTGCATCAAAACTTTTGCAACGACCATCAGGAGAGAGCATCCCTGCTTTGCTGAAACTGATAGTCCACTCTGGCTTGAGCATGACATTCACGCCTCCTGCCAAAGCAAGGCTACATTCTCCATTCCACAGACTACGACAGGCAAAGTGAACCGCAACTAGAGACGAAGAGCAGGCGGTGTCGAGGACAACGCTTGGACCGTGAAAATCAAATATGTAAGAGATACAATTAGCGGTGATGCTCATAGCCATGCCTGTAGCTGTTTGAGCATCAATCAAATTGCGATCGCGATCGCTGCTCTGGATGTTCTGGTAATCGTGGATATAGATCCCAACAAACACACCAGTGTTCGAGCCAACAAGGCGTTCTGCCACCTGTCCCCCATCCTCTAGCGCTTCCCAAGCTACCTCTAGCAGCAGTCGTTGCTGCGGATCGATGCGAGCGGCTTTTCGCGGGGAAATACCGAAAAATTGGGCATCAAATCGATCTATCTTTTCGATAAATCCACCCCAGCGGGTATGGGTTTTGCCCGGTTTTGCCTTGTCTGGGTCGTAGAAACTCTCCACCTTCCAGCGGTCTGCTGGCACTTCTGTTATGGCATCTATGCCGTCTCGCAGCAGTTTCCAAAACGCTTCGGGACTGTTAGCACCCCCTGGAATGCGGCAGCCGATGCCAACGATCGCGATCGGTTCTGTTTCAGTTTTTTTATCTTGGGAAGCCGACTCATTGAAACTCCCCAACTTGCTGTCTTCGGTTTTCGCAACCATGAACGCCCCATTGAGATTGCTGATTTAATTAATTTAACTGCCGCTAGTTATAGTATTAAAGCTTTTTTTTCTATCCATACATAGCCAATTTTTCGCCAGCGTTCGCACGCGCTGGTGTCAGTTTTACTTGATGAATCATCGAGATAAATCGCATTATAGCAGCCCTAAATTTATTGTCAAATCCACGTCGTAGATCGCCAAAATATTTACTAACACCATTGTTCCAAGTAATACAATTAGCCAAAGTAGGAAAAGTAGGAAAAGTAATAAAAAATGATGTGGCACTGTCTGCCAAAAAAATTACAAAAACTCTTCAGCGTCAGGATAGATATTTAACACCCCAGTCTTGGCAACAAATGTGCAATAACGCAATATTAACTCAAGTTGCTAGTTATTTATCGAAGAGCGGCTAATGGCTAATGGCTAATAGCTAATGTCAGTAAAAATCCTATATTAGCAAGCTGGCAATTAGCAAGCTGGCAATTAGCAACTCCCTTGTTTATAACTAGCAACTTGCGTTATTAGTAAAAATTAACAACCGGGCTTCAAGAAAATCGGCGATCGCATGTAATGATATTATCTGCGTTGATCTGCGATTAAAAATTGAAAATGAGCAAAAGCGTTACGGTTAGAGTTCCCGCCACGACTGCTAATTTAGGGCCAGGTTTTGACTGCATTGGTGCAGCTTTAACGCTGTACAACGAGTTCAAATTTTCTCGCTTAGATCCCCCCCAACCCCCCAGCGTTCCCAGGCAGAGCCGTGGGAACGAGGGGGCGCTAAGAATTCCCCAACCCCCCAGCGTTCCCAGGCAGAGCCGTGGGAACGAGGGGGGGCTAAGAATTACTGTCACTGGTATTGAAGCAGACCGCGTTATTACCGATGAAAGCAATCTAGCTTATCAATCTTTCTTAAAGTTGTACCAGCATATCAATCAAACGCCGCCACCCGTGCAAATAGAAATCAATCTCGGCGTACCGTTAGCGCGAGGATTGGGAAGTTCGGCGACGGCGATTGTGGGGGGGTTAGTAGGTGCAAATTTGTTAGCGGGTTCGCCAATGCCTGAAAATGAAGTGATGGGGCTGGCGATCGCTCTCGAAGGACACCCAGATAACGTCGTCCCCGCCTTGGTGGGTGGATGTCGTCTCGCCGCTACCAACGCCACTGATTGGGAAATCTGCGATATTCCCTGGCACGGGGATATTATTCCTGTAGTGGCAATTCCCGATTTTGAACTTTCCACGGCGGAGGCGAGGCGCGTTTTGCCTACCGAATACAGCCGTGCTGATGCTATTTTTAACACGGCGCATCTGGGTTTGCTCGTGCGCGGGTTAGAAACTGGTAAACGCGATTGGTTACAAGCAGCTTTGCAAGATAAAATCCACCAACCTTACCGCCAAGCATTGATTAAAGGCTATGATGCTGTCAAAAACGCGGCGTTAGCATCTGGTGCATATGGCATGGTAATTAGCGGCGCAGGGCCTACACTTTTAGCATTAGCAGATGGGGCATCAGCACCCGCCGTGGCGACGGCGATGGGGGATGCTTGGAAGGAACAAGGAGTGAAACCAGAGGTACTTACGCTGCAAATAGATTCCCAAGGAGCAAAAGTTAGTATCTAGAAAAATGTTTTCTATTACCGCTACTTTTTCAGCAGTCGTTTCAGTATTTGAATCAATTCTGACGGATGGAAAGGTTTAGTAATATAAGCATCTGCACCTTGTTTTAGCCCCCAGTAACGGTCGAATTCTTCCTGCTTAGACGAACACATAACCACAGGTACATTCTGCGTTTCCGGGTTCGATTTCAGCCGACGGCAACATTCATAACCGTTCATCCGGGGCATTACGATGTCCATCAGTACTACATCTGGACGATGCGCTGCAATTTGGTTGAGCGCTTCGATTCCATCACTCGCTTGGGTGACTTGCAGTCCCTTCTCTTGGAGGAAACCTGAAATCATCTCCCGTTGCGTCCGACTGTCTTCCACAACCAAAACTGTAACCATAACTCTCCAGGGTTTTGCAGGGTTAAAAGATTCATTTGAACATAATGGTAGTGTCCCCGAGCGGGATTTCACTTCGGTAAATCAAACAGACCCACTTGTACTCACAGTACAATCACCCTGTTATCAATCTCCGAGAAACCCCTGTTGCAGTTGGCTTATATATTCGGATACAGGTTTGCATTGTTCTATTCCCAAAATCACAAAGGAATTGTGTCATGGATCAATTACAACTAGAGATAGAAGCAATTCGATCTCAAATACAGGCTCTGCGACAGGAACGGGAACAGATCAAAGTCGATCCGTTAAGTCCAGACAATGAGTCACCCAAGGCTATAGCCTCTGCTTACCGCCGCCGTGCCAGAGAATTGGCGCTAGCTGCGGCCGAAGTCAAGGGAATTGACGATGCTATCGCTACCCTAGAAGCTCAATTAAAGCAGAAACTAGCCGAGTCAAACAGGTTACCGGCTAAAACTAGATACACCCAATTGGAGGAGCAACTAGAAGCGGGCAGAGAAAGCGCTCGCGCCCACGCCCAAAGAATTAATCAACTCTCAGCGGAACTGGCACAGGAGATCCAAGCACTGAAAGCAATCGCTGATGACATCGCTCCCAGTTATTGGCAAGTCTACTACAAGCCTTTCATTACAGGCTTCAGAAGTATCTCCGTTCCTTACGTCCGCTCTGATGGCGACGTTTGGACGATCGTCAATCGAGTTGTTTGACTACTGGCTGGGGCAGTATTCGTCGTCCCTGAACAGCTTCATCCAAGTTGGGTCTATGCAGGGAACTACTTTAACCCCATTCTGGCAAAGTCCCAACCCAATTGTCTGGGTCGCTAGGGTAGTGCGGATCCGTAGCTTTCCCACTACCCACTTACCTTTCTAGGAGAAAATGCGGAGGATATTTTTAACCAGGCTCCAGACCCCAGTCAGGTACTTATGTATTTATTCTTATCTATGCTGACCGCTACTTTTTTCCGCGTTTCCACCATTCTCAAAACTTTACACAGCTTAATAAAATGAAAGTGTATGCAATAAGTATTTATTCTCAGTGATGTTTAGCACCTCGTTTCCTTGGCTAACCACTATAATTCTGCTACCCCTAGTAGCGGCCTTTGCGATTCCCCTCATCCCGGACAAAGAAGGCAAAACCGTCCGCTGGTACTCGTTAGGGGTGGGAATTCTGGAATTGGGCTTGATCGTTAATACCTTTTGGAATCATTACGATTTACAAAGCTCATCGCTCCAGTTGGTGGAAAACTACCCCTGGATACCGCAGTTGGGTTTGAATTGGTCGGTGGCTGTGGATGGTCTATCCATGCCGCTGATTGTATTAACCGGCTTGGTAACGACTTTAGCCATCTTCGCCGGATGGAAAGTTACCAACAAGCCGCGTTTATTTCACTTCCTAATGCTGGCAATGTATAGCGCCCAGATTGGCGTGTTTGCGGCTCAGGATCTGCTTTTGTTCTTCTTGGTGTGGGAACTAGAGCTAGTGCCAGTCTATGTATTAATCTCGATCTGGGGCGGTCCAAAGCGCCTCTATGCAGCTACCAAATTTATTCTCTATACGGCAGCAGCCTCCGTATTTATACTGGTTGCTGGCTTAGCAATGGCTTTCTATGGCGACAATATTACGTTTGACCTTTCAACCCTGGCACAAAAGCACTACCCCATCGGGTTTGAACTTTTACTATATGCTGGCTTGTTGATTTCCTTCGGCGTCAAACTGGCCATCTTCCCCCTACACACTTGGTTACCGGACGCCCACGGCGAAGCTTCTGCCCCCGTCTCGATGATTCTGGCAGGGGTTTTGCTCAAGATGGGTGGTTATGCACTCATCCGCATGAACGTCGAAATGCTGCCCCACGCTCACGTTTACTTTGCTCCGGTGTTGGTGATGCTGGGTGTGGTGAATATTATCTACGGTGCGTTGAATGCCTTTGCTCAAAAGAATCTCAAACGGCGTTTGGCTTCTTCTTCGATTTCCCACATGGGGTTTGTCCTGATTGGCATCGCCTCTTATACCGAGTTGGGAATTAACGGTGCTTTGTTGCAAATGATTTCCCACGGGTTAATTGCCGCCGCGTTGTTCTTCCTCGCAGGTGTGGCTTACGATCGTACGCACACCTTGATGATGGATAAAATGGGCGGTATTGCTAAATCTATGCCCAAAACCTTCGCTCTGTTCACTGCGGGTGCGATGGCTTCCCTAGCGCTACCGGGAATGAGCGGATTTGTCAGTGAGTTGACGGTATTCTTGGGCGTTACCACCAGCGATGCTTATAACTCCAGCTTCAAGGTTATCGTAGTGCTGCTGTCGGCAGTGGGATTGATTCTGACCCCGATTTACTTGCTCTCGATGCTGCGGGAAGTGTTCTACGGCAAGCAAGATGAAAAGCTAGCCCTCGAATCTTGGATGGATGCAAAGCCTCGCGAAATCTTGATCGCCGCTTGTCTGTTGCTGCCGATTATCGGAATTGGGTTGTATCCCAAGCTGATGACGCAAACCTACGATGTGAAAGCGGTAGCAGTCGCAGCCGAAATGCGCCAAGTTCTGCCCATCGTTGCTCAACAAAAATCGCCCATCTACTCTTTCAACTCCAACGCACCTCAAATACTCGATAGCAATTCGCTTTAGATCGGGAATTACGCAACGACACCTAAAAATACCGGGAGCGTGGTAGCCCCGCATTTTTAAATCGGGGCGGAAACGCGATGCGAGCAGATTTATCTGCCGTCAATATTAGGTGAATTTAATTAATATTAACACTCAGGTTAAAAGG